>JAKPMW010000060.1 GCA_029548715.1 Spirochaetota bacterium
CAGTCTGTCGACCGCCAGGGCCCCGCCAGCCGGTACGGCGCATTCATGAGCAATGCGCAGCAGCAACGATCCCAGGAGCAAGGTTTCCTCCTGCAGCAATCCAGTTGCCCTGTCCGGCAGTTTAGACCCCAGCGAATTCGAACAGACGAGTTCGGCTAAATCACCCGTTTGGTGCGCGCCGGTCTTTTTGTCAGGTCTCATCTCGAACAGCCTGACTTTGACTCCCCGTTCGGCCGCTTGCCAGGCAGCTTCACACCCTGCCAGGCCTCCACCCACCACAGTTATCTCAGTCATCTCTCATTGAATTGTACCAAGAAAGAGTAGTATAATTTGGCTTGCCCATGCAGAACACAGGCCTTGCATCGCAAGGCGTGTTCCCCTGGAGTGCAAATCGATAAAGACAATAACGGAGATATAAAATGATGGGTTTAGGTCCTACAGAGTTGATCATCATACTGGTGATTATATTGGTCCTTTTCGGCGTCGGCCGTATCAGCAAAATTGCCGGTGAAATGGGGAGCGGCATTCGCGCGTTCAAAGATGGTCTTCAGGGTCCTGAAAAAGAAAAAGGGAAAGAAGCCCAAACTCAAACAGAAGCCAACAAATCAGACGAATCCTGACGAATCGGCAAACTTAATGACTGCAAACCGCCTCCGCACATGGGGGTGGTTCTTTGTAATCAAACATAATCATTCAACCAGACGATCATCATTTATTCCAGGCTCGGGTGAGAATTGCATTCATATGGTTTCTACAAATTTCTACCGGAATAAATTCACTAAGTTCCTCTCATTCGTTCTCGTGCTCTTTCCCGTTTTCTTGTTTCCGCGCGTAAACCTTGCGCAGCCAGTCGTTCAAGCGGTATTATTCTTTTCACCCTCCTGCCCACACTGCCACGATGTCATCGAAAATGTCCTTCCACCTTTGGTGGGAAAATACCCCAACCAACTTGACATCATTGGGATCGACGTCTCAAACGCCACGGGGCTGAAACTATACCAGGCAGCCATTGAGAAATTCCAGATCCCAGAAAGCCGCCTGGGCGTTCCAACCTTGATCGTCGCGAGCGAAGTCCTGGTTGGCACGGATGAAATTGCGATTATGTTCCCGCAGATCGTCGAAAATGGTCTGGCGCAGGGGGGCATCGCATGGCCCGCAATCCCAGGCTTGGCCGAAATCCTGGCGGCGCAAGCGGCCCCCACAAGCCAGTCGACCCCCGAGCCGGAGCCCGCGCCGGCGGCTGGCCCGGTTTTTGTTCAAAGATTCATGCAAGACCCGTTTGCCAACAGCGTCGCCACAATCGTTTTGCTTGGAATGATCGTCTGTGCCGTGATCGTTTTATCCAACTACCTGAAGGGGCCTGAACACAGGTTTGTCTCTTTTGCGGAATGGCTGCTGCCAGCCGCGGCTCTGCTCGGAGTAGGCGTCGCGCTATACATGTCGTATGTTGAGCTCACCAAGACGTATGCGATATGCGGTCCGGTTGGCAACTGCAACACTGTCCAGGAAAGCCCATACGCCTTCCTC
>JAKPMW010000071.1 GCA_029548715.1 Spirochaetota bacterium
CCTGACCCCGCGGGCCCTGAGGGCGTCGATGATGGCCGCAGTGGCGCGCGGCTGATGGGAGGGCGAGACAAAGCCGACAGCCCGGGCGCCGCGCTCAAGCAGCTCTTCGATACGCTGTACCACTTCTCCGACAGAAAGGGAGGCAAGGGGGGGGAGGGTGCGATTGCTGATCTCATTGTTTTGGCAATAGACGCAGGCCAGGTTGCAGTGCGCAAAAAAGACATTGGCTACGCCACCCGCTCCACCCAGGGCCGGCTCCTCGCCCGTGTGCCGGCAGATGGAGGAAATCCGGGGCTCGTAACCGGGAAGCTGGCACCAACCCTGGATACCATGGGCCCGGTCAACTCCGCACTGGCGTGGACAGTCATGGCAGATGTCGGTAATCATCCCCAAAAGGTACGATCAGGCGGAGGGGTTTTGAATGGTCACAAGAGTGCAAAATTGCGATGCGATTCCGGGATTCACATCGCATAATCACAATAACATTACGTAAATCCCGATAGATACCACTTGTATGCCGGCTTCACAGATGGCCCCACTCCGGTTTCTTGTCCCAAAGTCGGGCCGAAAGTGCGATATTTGACAAATGCGTGTCTACTGACAGCGTACCGGCGGTACACATCACAACCAGACTTCAAGGAGCCTTCTCCGTGAGACTCGTTTCTTCCCTGCGTGCAGGCCTGGCCGCTGTCCTGCTTGCCCTCTGCTTTCCCCTTGTCCTGCCCGCGCAAAACGCAGGCGTCGACAGCTCGACCCTGACCGCGCTTTCGCGCTATTTTGCCGGACTTGAGCAACCCGCCGGCAGCCCCTTTACCCGTCAGACCCAGGTCGGCGGGTACCCCTGGTTCAAAAGCGAGATGAACCGCTACTGGAACAATTTCCGCACGACGACCTTCCAGCACATCCGCACCTGGCAAAAGTCTGAGGCAGCGGATCTGTCCCGCCAGACAGTGCTCTATCCGTTTTCGGGTCCCGACTTCCTCAACGTTTATGCGGTCTATCCCGAAGCGGACACCTATATCATGATCGGGCTCGAAAAGGGTGGTCTGGTGCCCGATCTGGCCAACATGCCCGTGGCCAACATCCAAAAGGGACTCAACATGATGGTTGAGGGTTTTCGCATCTACATCGGGTTCAACTTCTACCGCACCCTGGGGATGGAAGTCGATCTCAACCTCTCGCCCTTTACCGGGACCCTGCCGCATGTCCTGACGCAGATCGCCTGGCTCGGCTACACTCCGCTGGCTGTGTCCTCGGTCAGCTTTGGGTCACAGGGTCAGCTTGTCACCCGTCCTCTGGCACGCGGACAGGCAACGACGTCCTGGATGCTCGAGTGCCGGGCCACGTCAGGCAAACTGATGAAGATCATTTTTGTCAGCCAGGACATTTCCAACAGCGGGCTTGAGGCATCTCCCGGACTCAAGCGCTATCTCGAAAACCTCCCCCGGGTTTCGGGCCTTTTCAAGGCGGCCTCCTACCTTCCACCCCGCGCACCCTTTACCGAAATCACCAGAATCTGTCTGTCGAAAATGAACAGTATTGTCCAGGATGACTCGGCCATTCCCTATCGCATGCTGGCCAATGACTATGACGTGACCGTGTACGGTTTTTATGACCGGCCGCACGGACTCTTCCCCTCC
>JAKPMW010000089.1 GCA_029548715.1 Spirochaetota bacterium
AACGGGAATACATCCGCAGAAGGTCGGCAACAAAGAGGGCAGACTCGTTCCCGCCGGTCCCTGCCCTCAGCTCGACGATGATATCCCTGCCGGACTGCGGATCGGGAGGGATCAAGAAAACCCTGATCTCGTTTTCAAGTACAGCAAGCAATTCAAGGGCCTGCCGCTCTTCATCCTCAGCCAAAGCGATCATCTCGGGATCAGTCTCGTCACTGCGAAGCTTCATGGCCTGGTCACGTCGCTCAAGGGTCTGCCGGTAGCGGGCCAGCAACTGGCTTCCCCGTTCAAGGCGGGCATGTTCCCTGGCCAGCTCACGAAAACGGCGGCTGTCAGCAGCCGCTTCAGGGCGGGAGAGTGCCTCAGCCGCCTCGCGCGCCCGCCGGTCTATCTCTTCCAGCCGGTCAAGTATCGCCATGCCAGTCCTCCCGCTCTTGTCCTGTCCCGCACCGTGCCGTCTCCGGACCGTCGGCCACGAATTCCCTGCACGACAAAGCCCTCCCCGTCATCTCAGGTGGAGGGCTCTTTTCCATGATATCCGCATCACGCATACCCCGGGATACAGCATCCCGGCAAAGGCAGACAGCTTCGGATTATTTGGACTCTTCGGGATACACGCTGATCTGGCGCTTTGTCCCATGATACGTCTCGAATGAAACCCGGCCGGAGACCTTGGCAAAGAGGGTATCATCACTGCCCTTGCCGACATTTTTCCCGGGATAAAACTTTGTCCCGCGCTGGCGGCAGAGGATGGAACCCCCAGTCACAACCTCACCGTCAAACTTTTTGACACCGAGCCGCTTGCCGATCGAATCACGGCCATTCTTCGCGCTGCCCTGACCTTTTTTATGTGCCATTGTCCATGCTCCTTGTCACTTCCCGCCGTCTCTCACTCCTGACAACGGTGCTCTTTGTCTTGTCCATCTCCGCTATCGTTTCCAGTCCACGACCGACAACGCGAAGAAGCAATTCGATCCGATCCTGCACATCCGGCTCCGGTCTCCCGATCACACGGCAGGCAAGATATCCGCCCGCACCCGTTTTCAGGTCAAGATCCAGTCCAAGCTCGCAGGAAAACCCGCTGACCAGTGTCTGGATCAGGGCTGAGGCCGCAGCACAGGAGAGATTCCCCCCCTTGGCTGCATCCCCGGCATGGCCGGAGGCCTCAAATCCCGTAGCCCTGCCCGCTTCGTCCTCAAACGTGACGAAGCGAAGCATCACACCATGATCTTTTCGATCTTGAGCAGGCTGTGTTCCTGCCGGTGACCGCGCTTTTTCCGCGAGTCCTTTTTCTGGCGGAAGAAAAACACCAGAATCTTGCGGGCGCGGAAGTTGCGCTCGACTGTAGCCTTGACAACCGCCCCGCTCACGTAGGGCTTGCCAACCTTGACCTGACCATCATCGCTGCGCACAAGGCACACCTTGTCAATATCGATGCTCGCGCCGTCTTCAGCGTCGAGGCGGTCTACCGCCACCGTCTTGCCTTCTTCGATGACGTACTGTTTTCCTGCAATCTCTGCTACTGCGTACATGCTTTTCTGTCTCCAGCTCAGTGTCTGTCAAAAGTATGGAAGATGACTGCCGGGGTCAAGGGGATTTTAGCCAAAATACTCGTCAACTATGGCTGAATCGTCATTGCTGAGGATTTTGCTGATATAGCGGCTTCCATCGTAGTTCATGTCCACCCGGATCGGCTTTTTGAGCATTTCTCCCCGCGAGTTGCGCAAAATCTCGAGCACGGGACGGGTTGTCGCGGTGCAGTCCTTGTCGACAACACGCCCCACCTCGCTGGTATTGAGCAGCACAATCATCCCCAGCTCGTAAAACGAGCCTTCACGGAGAATATCCTTCATATCGGCCATAAACTGCTGGACGACCTTGTCCGGAAAATGCGTGACCGCCTGCTTCATGATGACCTGCATGGCCTCCTTGGGGGTCAACGCCCGCTTGTACGAACGGGCCGAGGTCATGGCATCATAAAAATCCGCAATGGCTATGATGAACGAGAGATTCCCGATTTTTTCCTGGGTCAGCCCGAGAGGGTAGCCCGAGCCATCGGCG
>JAKPMW010000092.1 GCA_029548715.1 Spirochaetota bacterium
TCATGCCGACAGTCCGTTGCTCGATCAGGGACGTTGTGAAGAGCTGGTCGCATTGGCAGGTGGTGCGAGGGATGCCGTGCGGGAGATCCTTGAGCTGTGCATGGATCCGGCAGCGCCCGCCCCCATCCTGGCTTCGGCCATCGAGGCAGGGCTTGCCGATCACCAGCGGCGTGAGGCTGTGTTTGTTTTGACAGGTGCCATGATTGAAGGCATGCGCCTGGGGAGCCAGGACATCATTTCGGCCCGGGCGCATTTTTTGACAGCAGTCTGGGATTCTGTCGAGGGTTCTGCTGATGCCGGGCTCTGGGAAGAGACACTCGGTCTCCTGTACCGGCTGGTCGAAGTATCCGGAGACGCCCTGCTCGAGGGCGAGTTTTTTCTTCCCCTTCTGCGCGAGTGTCTCCTGTCCAATCTGGTCGGGATCAGCCGGATTGCGACAGGGTTTATCCGCAGGCGCGAGGATTTGAAAAGGGTTGTCCAAAGCTGGCTTTCCGAGCCCCAGCTTCAGAGCGAGCTGGTTGCCGGGCTTTCTTCGTTGCGGGTCCAGGATCAGGTGTGCGCCCTCAACAGGCTGATGACATTATATTGCCGTTATCCCGTTTCATCCGCGTATCTTTCAAAACGTATCGGAAGATACATTGAACAGCTTGGAAAGTCCGATGTGCGTGGCGATCTCAGGCTGAAAATGAAAAACGCTGCCGTGCGGATCGGGGCCTGTGTGGCCGGAGAATATCCGCAGGGCCGAAACTGAGGTTGGCGATGGGACTGGTTGATACGTTTGGCGGTGTCATCGAAAAGATGCTTGCCCAGTCGCAGGTGCAGCAGGATCGGGTGCTGACACCCGAAAATGTGTTTCAGGAAAAACACGACATCAACAGGCCGGTCATGTTCCCGGTGGTCAAGGCTCTCCTCAGGGAGGGGAGCGGGATCGAGGGGCTTGACAATCTGGAGCGTCTGGGGGATCTCTCTTCCCGGGGCGAGTCCTGCCTGATCCTGGCCGAGCACCTCTCGAATTTTGACGTCCCTGTCTTCTGGACGCTGATGCATGCCCTGGGGCCGGAGTATGAGCAGTTGTTTGACAGGATAGTGTTTGTTGCCGGGCGAAAGCTCAACGAGGAGAGCGCAGTCGTCAAGCTCTTTACCGAGATGTTTACCCGGATTGTCATCTCGCCCAAGACATTTGAAGACAGTCTGGGCGCTGACCCCGAAGCGGAGCGCCTCAGGGCCGAGGCTCAGGCTATCAATATGGCGGCCTATCGCAAAATCAGGGAGCTCAAGCAGGCTGGCAGGATGTTCCTGGTCTATCCGACAGGGACCCGCTTCAGGCCCTGGGAGCCGGCGACAGGCCGGGGATTGCGCGAGGTCGAAGGTTACCTGCGCAGTTTCGATCATATCTGCTTCATGGCCTGCCTGGGAAACCTGATGCCACCGCAGCAGGGCGTCGAGATGGCTGCCGAAACGCCCCGCCAGGACAGGGTCGTGCTGCGGTTTGGTCCGGTGCTTTCTTC
>JAKPMW010000113.1 GCA_029548715.1 Spirochaetota bacterium
AACGGCTGGAGGCAGAACTGAAGCTCTTTGCAGGGTCAGGCGTCGAGCAGATCTTCGTGCTGGATTCCACCTTTAATCAGGATACCCCGCGCGCCAAGCCCATCCTGAAGATGATCGCGCGCATCGCCCCCCAGATCCACTTCCATTTCGAGGTGCGCAGCGAGTTCATTGACCGGGAGCTGGCCGGACTGTTCGCCCGGATTCCCTGTTCACTGCAGATCGGCCTGCAGAGCGCTGACCCGCAGGTACTGAAAGCCGTCAACCGCGTTTTCAACCCGGCTGACTTCCGCAAAAAGATCGGTCTGCTCAACAGCAGCGGTGCCGTATTCGGCTTTGACCTGATCTACGGCCTGCCGGGCGACACCCTGCAAGGTTTCGCCGCCAGCCTGGACTTTGCCCTGTCGCTCTACCCCAATCATCTGGATATCTTCCCCCTGGCCGTGCTCCCCGGCACGGCCCTGGCGAAGCGCAGCGATGCCATCGGCCTGCAGCATCTCACCGCCCCCCCTATACACTGGTCTCCTCCCCCGGCTTCAGCGCGGCTGACATGGCAAAGTCCCGTCAGCTGGCCAATGCCTGCGACATCTTCTACACCCGCGGCAAGGCCGTTGCCTGGTTCAACGCGGTCACAAGGGCGCTGGGGCAGAAACCTGCGCAATTCCTGGAACGATTCGGCCAGTTGCTCACGAAGCAGCGTCCCGATCTGACCGGCGAGGCCGACCTGGATGATCACGAAATCTGGCAGCTGCAGCGCACCTTCCTGAAAGAGTCCTTTGCCTCTGGCCGATTCAGGGGCCTGCTCCCGCTGGCGCTGGACCTGGCCGATTACCACTACCACTACGCCGCCGCACTGTTCACCCCGCAGCCGGCCCGCCCCCAAAAGCCAAGGGCAGGACAACTGTATAACTGCGCGGCAACGCTCTCCCCCTCGGCACAACTGGCCGCATTCAATTACGAAATCCTGGACATACTGGAGGCAGGCGAACCGGACCTGCGCAGATTCTGCAATGACGTCAAAAAATGCGGTTCATGGGCGCTGATCTACAAAGCCCCGGACGGCGGCATTTACACCGAATCCGTAATCGAACCGTACTATCGCATGTTGGAGATGATGGACGGACGCACCACTTGCGGAGAGATTACCCAAAAGGCGGGGATCAGCTGGGAAGATGCGAGGGAGTTTGTGGAATTTGCCGTAGCAGAGGGGATTATTGTTTTGGTTTGATAATAGATAGTGAATACATCTTTGAGACAGTAAGGCATCCGCAGTGTGTGAGGTGTCTTAAACCATTTTAGATGTCACAGGTTTTCTTCCATGATGTCTGTTCACGAGGACAAATTCTTCAATATTTCTTTGCGCCTTCACGTGAGTCGTTTTGTGATTTTTGCATTACACCTCCCGGGATTGGCGAAAATTTGTCATGAAGCTTAAAATCATTATGAATTTGTATGGAGTTAGGATACGTCTCCGATTAGCCCCCCTGTTGCACTTTCACCAGATCAATAAACTCAGCCAACTGCACCAGATTGCCTTGCTGCGAGGGTTTGTAGCTGGCATGCAGGCTCTTAGGAAGTACCAGCGTCAGCTTGTGTCCGGCCATCTCTGTTGTCTGGTTTTCGCTGATCCCCGGTTCCAGTGTGAACAGATGCTTTCTCTCGATACGTGCAGCCTCGGACAACACCTGCCGCCAGCGATCCTTGCAGGTTGATTTCACTCCCAGCATTGTCAGGCGGACATCCGGAAATGCCGGGTTATGATACTCACTGATGCCGGGAAAAATAAAGTCCGGTTTTGCCTTGTTTTCGGTCATCTTTCCGCGAGAACAGAAAATGTCGTGTTCCCGGAAAACCTGCTCAAGATGATTCTCAAGGGCATGCCCGACGCGGGATTTGCGGCGGTTCTGGACACTCAGGGAAAAGTCGATAAAGGCGTCAACATCTTCGCCAAACCCCTGCCGCAACCGCTCGCCGACAAGATGACGCTCCAGCACCCGGAACAGTGCTTCTTCATTTTCCATCCACGCTATGAGCACGTTGTCAGCGTCATCAAGTGATGAGGCCCCGACCAACTGTCTGGCAAAGGCCGAGAATTCAGCTGTCTTGGGGAACTTGCCGCCAAAGCGGGATAGTAAAGCGTACAGCAGATTATCGTCGGGAACCTCAACCTCAATACCAAGCTCTTCGATTATGATCCTGCTGGCGAAGTTCAGCGGGATATCTTCCCGTTCGTCCTCATAATCCCGCCTGACAAACTGCCGATCGACCTCTACTATGCCGAACAGCCAGAGCAACTGATTCTCTATGGTGCTGCCGCCCTGCACTGCTATCATCAGGATGTTGCCATCAACCTTCCTGACAACCAGCAGCAAGTCTCCTTCCTGCATTTTTTCAGTAACCGAGGTTGTGGGAAAATACAACCGGTATTCGGCGCTACGATGTGCCTGGTCTTTTAGTGAGTCGTGCCATGTGAGATAATCATCAGCTCAAAAATACGGTTTGGTTATGCCATGCTAACAGTTCTGGATCGGGGTGAAACTTCTCCGGAAGAGAGATCTTTCTTCCGTGACATGACACCAGTGTTTCCTGAATAAACCTATCGTCTCGTAATCGACTGATTTCCGGTGAAACAGCTATTGTAAAGTCTGGCAATACGGTTAATAAACCCCTGTCGTACGCTTTGTCGTGAAGGACTGACAAGCAAAGACCATTCTTT
>JAKPMW010000459.1 GCA_029548715.1 Spirochaetota bacterium
GCCAACCCGCATACCGGTCTCACTCTGCGTAACTTACTGTCTTATGGCTAGTTGATTTTTATAACCTGAATATCCTTGGGATACACACCCGCCATATTGGCCGAGTTTGACAGCCGGGTCTCGCGGGCAGTGATGACATCCCCATTGGTCTGCCAGTCAAGGCGGACGGGATAAAAGACAAAGTCGCGGTAGGGCAGGTTTTGAATGCGGGACTCGCGCGGGGCGATGACAGCAATATTGGTCCCCGTCCAGCTCCCGATCCGGATTTCGGCAAAGACATCGGTATTGTTTTCAAAACGAACACCACCACGCCCGGTCAAAAAGGAACGAACCACCTGCTTGACAGGCTGTGTGCCCACAACAACGGCCCGGGACCAGCAAAGCGGAATCAGCGAGGCATTGGTTCGATAGATGATGTAGTCCTCGATCTTGGCAGCCGTCAGCACAAAGGCGCCCGGGCTAGTCTTGAGGCCAAAATCACGAGCCTTGCCGGGCACACCCCCCAGATACGTGTCAGGCGAGGGCAGTCCGCGGAAAAACACGAAGCGCTGTTCGAGATCGTTATCGATACGCAACAGGCTCTTTGCGTCGTTGACAAACGTCGGGTCGGGCATGCCTTTGCTGCAACTGGACACAATGGTGAGGGCCGCGCCGAGGACGAGCATGGCGAGGATGGGGACGGGATTGATTTTGGCCTGGATCATTCGAATACACTCCGTATCTTGGTCTTGCGGAAATATACTGCCCGGGGCAGCAGGGCGCACTATCAGGGAAAGACACCGGAAAACGCACAGGTTTCATGGATGTATGATGGCACTCCGGCCAATGGCCCCCTTGCGGGAGTACTACGATCCAATGTATTGACAATCGGCACACAGCAGACGATACTGTCTCTATGCAGCAGTTCGACTGGGATGACGGAAAAAACCGGCGGCTCGCGACCGAACGGGGCATGACGTTTGAACGGATCGTGATCGCCATCGAATCCGGCGCCGTCCTTGATGTTCTTGAGCATCCCAACCAGGCAAACCATGCCGGACAATACCTGTACGTGCTCGACATCGAAGGCCAGGCATGGGTCGTCCCATGGGAAGATCGCGGTGAGTTGCGCCACCTTGTCACGGCTTTTCCCAGCCGCAGATACACTGCCCGCTACCTGGAGGACAACGATGAGCCACTCTCTTGACGATCACGAACGCGACCTGATGGCTTCCGTCGAGGCGGGCGAATGGACGTCTGTCAACGAGCTTTCCAGTGCCAGACGCGAGGCACAGGCTCTTGCACGAAACACCCTGCGCAAGGATACCCGGATGAATATCCGCATTTCAAGTCGCGATCTGGCAGCGCTCCGGGCCAGGGCCCTGGCCGAAGGCCTCCCCTACCAGGCCCTCGTCACAAGCATTTTGCACAAATACCTGTCCGGGGCGCTGGCCGAAAAGAAGTAGGCACGAACACTCTGGCCAATGGCCCCCTTTCGGGGGGAGTATCCATGATGGTTTTGCAATAGTATGGTGGATACTCCCGGCCTCATGGCCCCCTTGCGGGGATTCGCATCACACAATCATAAAAACCGTAACAAGCTGCGTGATTAGCCGCCGGTCTTGACCTTTTGGGCGAATTCCTTCCCAAAAGCGAAGCCGTCGGCCACAAAGGCGTCGCCGTGGCCACCGCGGAACTCGCGGGTTCCGACGACGTTCCACTTGAGGCCTTCGGCCAGGGCGGCAAATTCCTTTTGCGCCCCGCCAGACCAGAGCCGGCTCCCGAAGATTCCCGTCAGCCGGTTGCGGATCTTTTTGCGTTCGATCATGTCCAGTTGGTGCACCATGGTGGGGAAGAGCCCCGATTCGTAGGTCGGTGCGCCGATCAGCACCCCGCGATACCTGAGGACGGACGGCAGGATGTAACTGGAATGCGTCCGGGCCACGTCGAAGATCCGCACCGGCACGCCTTCGGCCGCGATCCCCTGGCTGACCGCGTTCATATAGCGTTCAGTATTGCCGTACATCGAGGCGTACAACAGCGTCACACCGACTTCGGCAGCAGTGCCATGCAAGCCCGCCCATTGTTGGTACAAGCGCACGATTTCGAGGGGATCCTTGCGCCAGACAAGCCCGTGCGAGGGGGCGATCATCCTGAGCGGGAGTCCAAGCCCGAGCAGCCGCTCCACGCTCTTGGTCACCACCGGACTGAAGAGGGACACGATATTGGCATAATAGCGCAGGGCCTCTTCGCGGTAAAAATCGAGATGCTCGCAGGTGTCGTCATAGATGGCGCCCGGCAGGGCCCCATAGCCGCCAAAGGCATCGCAACTGAAGAGGATGCCCTCCTTGGGGTCCCAGGTCATGATGGTATCCGGCCAGTGCAACAGCGGGGTGCTGTAAAACACCAGCTTGCGCGAGCCGATATCCAGCTCCTCACCATCCGTAACCACATCCACCCTGTCACCGAGACCGTAAAAGTCTTCGAGTATCTCTTTGGCCTTGGCGCTGGCCTTGATGCGGGCCTGGGGCGAGAGGCGACAGAGGATGGGCAGGGCCCCGGTATGATCCGGCTCGGTATGGTTGATGATGATGTAGTCGATCGACCCGACATCAAACACCTCGTTGACCCGCTCGATAAACTCGTCGGTCTTGAAGGCCTTGGCGAGATCAACAAGGACGTGCTTGCTGTCCTTGATGGCGTACGAATTATAGGAGACTCCCTCGCGCTGGATCGGCCACATTCCCTCGAAGAGGTCGGTCGTCCGGTCGTTGACGCCAATCCAGTGGATTCCCGGGGCCATTTCGATTGAAAGCATCGCATCACTCCATCAGTCTTTTTTTGGGGAACCGCGTCCAGCCACTGCCAGCCGCCTAAAACCCGGTCGGAGACTGTTCCCAATACTGTATTCCACTCAAGAGGCAGCGCACACTCCGCCGGCCTCAGGCAAACACGATCGTTTTATTGCAATACCGGATCACCCGCCGCTCGGCATGGGCCAGGATCGCGTGATAGAGGGCCTGTCGCTCAAGGGACTTGCCCTTGCGCTTGAGGGTTTCGACATCATCCCGGTGGCTGACCCGCTCGACCACCTGCTCGATGATCGGGCCCTCATCCAGTTGCTCGGTCACATAGTGCGCTGTCGCCCCGATGACCTTGACACCGCGCTCCCAGGCCTGCCGGTACGGGTCGGCTCCGGCAAACGACGGGAGAAAGCTGTGGTGGATATTGATGATCTCCCGCCCGTAGCGGGTGATGAAATCCCCGCTGACGATCTGCATATACCTGGCCAGCACCAGAAAATCGGTCTGCCCCTGCGCCAGCTCGAGCAGCCTGGCCTCGGCCTGCGGTTTGGTATCCTTTGTCACCGGCACGTGGTAAAACGGAATCCCGTAGGACTCGACGACCGGTGCCAGGTCGGGATGATTGCCGGCCACAAAGGGAATGGAAACGGGGAGTTCACCCGCACGCTGGCGGTACAAAAGCTCAACCAGGCAATGATCCGCCCTGGAGACAAGGACCCCCATGGCCGGCTTGGTGTGCGCATCATAGACCCGTACACTCCCCGGCCGGGCGGAGCCGCCCCCGATAACGGCCGTCAGGCCCGCCTCAAGCGAAGAAAAGTTGTGCCGGGTCCCGTCAAAGCTGAAAGCCAGGCGCATGAAAAACTGCCCGTCCACCCCGGCGTACTCGTCGGCCTGGACAATATTGGCATCGACAGCCGCCAGCCAGCCAGACGCGGCCGCAATAATTCCCCTCCGGTCTGCACACTCGACAAGCGCAAGCGCCAGTGATTCCGTTTTCATCTGCCAAAGATACGCATTTTTCTTTTAGCCCGCACTCCCTCCATGATATATTTGAGATATATTACGTATTTGAAAACCGGACACCGTACACAAGAAGGCATCGTGGGACTTTTCGGCTTTATCAGGAGACGCCGTACAGGCGGGGTTACAAAAAACAGTACAGCCGCTTCTTCTCTTGAGCGCTACCTCACCAGGGAACCGCGCCGGATCCCCCGTACCGAGCACCGGATCAACCGGGCTTCCATCAGCCGAAAGGCTCTCAAGGTCGTCGAGGATCTGCAACGGGCCGGCCATACCGCCTACCTTGTCGGGGGCTGCGTCCGGGACCTTTTGATCGGGCGCAAGCCCAAGGATTTCGATGTCGTGACGGATGCCACGCCCCAGCGCATCAAGGACGTGTTCAGGTTTGCCCGGATCATCGGGCGCCGTTTCCGTATTGTGCATGTCCCCTTCGGGACAGAAATCATCGAAACCGCCACCTTTCGCGCCCTCCCTCCCGAGGGCGGCTCTGAAGAGGTCCTCCTCCGGGACAACGTCTACGGCAGCGAGCGCGAGGATGCGGTCCGGCGTGACATCTCCATCAACGCCCTGTTTTACGACCCTGTCAGCGAGATCATCATCGACTACGTGGACGGATACCGGGACATCAAGCACCGGATCGTGCGCATGATCCGCGACCCGCACCAGTCCTACACCGAAGACCCAGTCCGGATGATCCGGGCCCTCAAGTATCGTGCAACCACCGGTTTCGAGATCGAAGCCTCAAGCTACCAACCGATCACCGAGCTGGCCGGCCTGATCAGCGAGTGCTCAACCGCCAGGGTCATGGAAGAGATATACAAGATCCTGCGCTCGGGGGCCGCCCGCGCCACCATGGAAGCCCTCTACCGCTCGGGACTGCTCACCCACCTGGCACCCGAGGTCGCGGCCCATATCGATGCAGGCGCACATGATCTGGCGCGCAGTCCGCTTGGAGAGAGACTGGCCGCACTTGACAGACTGACAACGAGCGGCAGGATCTGGACCAACGGGGTTTTGCTGGCCGTCCTGTTTGCCGACATCATCCCGACCGTCCAGGCCGGCAGCGGAAAAAGCACGCTTTCAGATGACCGGCTGAGCCACGACGCTGCGGCCATCCTCGATCCGATTTCACGCCGGATGAATTTTTCGCGCCTCAACAAGGACCAGCTCGTCCGGATCCTGACAACCCAGCGCAAATTTGCCAACCCCGCCAAAAAGCCTCCCCAGGCCCTGCAGGCCCTCTGTCGCAAGGACTATTTCAGGGATGCACTGGATTTTTTCGAAATCGCCTGCCTGGCCAGCGGAATCAGCCCGGATGATGCTGCAATCTGGCGCGAAGTCGCTTTCAGCCTGCCCAAACCGGCTGTCCAGCGCACCGGGGTCCGCGTCCGGCGCAAGGGCGAACGCCAGCCGCCGCCGGCCGAGCAGACTGTTGCCCGCCCGGAAGTCGTCGCGCCCGCTGCCAAAAAAAAGCGCCGCCGGGGGCCGCGCCGAAAACCACGCACCGACACAGGGGAATAATCCCCCGCCGGGTGCGAGTCCCGAATCACAAGCCATCTCACGGCACGAATTCGCCTCACGACGCAGGGATCTGCTGTTCTTTGAGGCAGAGTACTAACTGACCTGATTAGTCTGTCCTGTCGGTTTGCAAACCATCAAGAAAAGCCCGCACTTCATCCGGGGAGCAATCAACCAGTTCGGCAATCTCCTCGGGCTGCATCCCCTGATCCTGCAGTTTTACGACGATCTTCCGCAGCGCTTCCCGCCTGCCTATCTGCCTGCCCTCCTCGCGGCCCAATTGCAGGCCCTCTTGCCTGCCCTTTTCAAGGCCATCCTCGCGCAGATAGTCCATCCATGCCATCTTGTCAGCATGTGCCATGATCCGCCGGTACGTCAAATGCCGGAGATCCTCATCAGCCAAAAAATCCAGAAATTTCTGGTGCGCCAGTTCAATCTCCGGATCGCTTTCGACAGCCGCCCGCAAATCATCCGTCATATCACCCTCCCGTCCCCGGCCCTCATCCCGAAAAAACACAAGCCAGCGCTCAAGCTGACTGATAGCGATATTTTTTGCGATCAGCCTGGGCAACTCGAGCATATGGATCGAAAGCAGGCCGGCAAAGAGTTGTCCGCTATCGCGCTCTCCCTTGATTGTAAAACATTCATGCCACCCTGTCCACCCGGGACGCGGGGTTCGCAGCACAAAATCGAGTACATTGATGCAGACAACCGGACGCAATGCCCCATACTCCCCCTTTTTGGTCAATTGCCCCGCATAGGTTGCGGCCCAATAGTACAGCGTCCTGCCGACGAAGTCCCTTTGCGAGGCAGACTGCATTTCGATGTTGAAGATTCGCCCGCTTCCGTCACGCGCCCGGACATCCACAACGGACCACGTATCTCCGGCAAACTGGCTCACATTAAACGGGTCCCTGATTTCCACCTCCAGCACCGGTGCATCGGCTCCGTCCCCCAAAACGGCATTGATGAATGAAAGAAGAACCGGTTCACTCCCGATATTTCCGAAGAGGTATTTGAAAAACACATCCGAAGTCGCATAAATGACTGCATCTCCTGTTTCCGCACAGGACAAATTCCAGTCGGGGAATCGCCGAAACCACACTTCATCGTCAGAGGCGGGATGCCCCCGCATCCCCGGAGTATACAGATCCATTGTCATCTCCTGCGAGCCCTGGCATGTCTCGGCCCTGCACTTCTCTACACGCCTGGCCCCCGCAAGAAATTTCATTGTCCCGTATTTTTTCATCAGACTGGATGCCGGATTCATACCGCCTGAAAATTCAGCGCACGACCATCCGGCTGACTTCGGTCCCGTCGGGCATGACGATCATGTTTTTGAGGTCGGCAACGGCGGTTTTCCCGTCGGCAATGTAGACATAATGCCAGGCACCGCTTTTAAGCCAGATCCGGTACACCCAATACTCCCGCGCAGGGTCCCACGCCATCTCGTGCATCCGCCCGGACCCGTGGCCCGGCCATGTCCAGTCGTTGAATTCTCCGGCAAGGTGGATTGACTGCACGGCAAAAAACGGTCGGTAGACAAATTCAACAAGGCGTTGCTCGCCGGCCGAGGCCACAACACGCCAGGGCAGCTCAACGTCGCTCACGTCCCGGATAAAGGAGGAACATGAGACGAGAACCAGGCCAAGCAGGGGCACACAGGCGCGCAGCAGCGGCGTCATTGCACACCTGCTCCGGAAAAGAGGAGCCGGACAAACTGCCTGAGATCGCATCTCCCCGAGGGGCTCACAACGAGATCCCCATCACCCAACTCAATCCGCAGGGTCCGGACCCAGCCCAGGGCGTCAGCATCCAGCCCGGGAACACGGGCAGGCAAGGATGCAACGGCATCACGTATTTTCCCGGCCAGTTCAAGAGGTGCCCTGCCCGGATGGGAAAAACGCAGTTCAAAATCACCCGCAGCCAGCGAACGCAGCCGCAACTCAAGACGTCCATGCCCGGCATCCCTGATCCCCGTCTGCGACAGAAGGGATTGCACGGCCCCGTCAGAAAGCAGCAGATGCATCCCTCCCTGTATTCCCGCATTGTCGCCCATCCATGCAGCCAGGCCAGATCCGGCCTGCAGGCGGGCAAGCCAGCCTTCCACCAGGCGGCCCATCGTCTCCCGGTTGCCCCCGAAGCCGGCCACCATCCAGTCGTCCTTCAGGATTAGCATGGCCAGCGGTGTCGCAACCAGTTTCCAACCGCCACGGTCTTCAACCTCACCGGCGGCCCCTGCCTCGACAAGCATCTGCTCAAGCGCACGGAGGGAAAACGCGCCCTCCGCGACCAGCAGACTGCCCTCGGGCTGATTGTCACTGTTGGTCACGACAGACATGGCAAACCTGCGGATACGGGCAAAGTGCAGGAGCCCGTACATCTGCTCAAGCCCCCTGCGGAGTGATCCGGTACTTCCCTGGTTGCTCACAAGCGACGCAATGCTGACAAGATTGCTCGCCTGCCGGTAATCAACAATCAGCCTGAGGTTGGCCTCGGCCGGCATGGCGCGAAGCGAGCGTTCCCAGAGGCGGTCGTCACCTGCGGGAGGAGCCTTGCCCAGAAGATCACCTGCCATGACCCGCAATACCGGATCCGGACTGGCAAGCAGAACCCGCGCACATTCCCCGGCCTGAAAAGGATGCCTCTGGTCGAGCCGGGCCATGGCGGCAAGCCGCAGATCCAGCCGGGCTGCCTCGTTGGTCACCAGCTCGGACAGACCCGCCGCTGAATCGTTGGTCAGGCGGGACTCGATCCAGCCGGATCCGGCCAGTATCCTCTCGGGCGCAGAAAAGTCACCCCCGAACAAAAACAGCATCAGAAACAGCCAGGACATTCATTCCTCCAGAGGCAGCGGCACGGAATCCGCGGCGTATCTCATGATGACACCCCGCAGGCTGCCCCGTTTCTTCCAAACAGCCGCCGCCCGTTTTCTGCCGTCAGGGCGGCCAGAGCTTCAAGGGACACCCCCCGAATTTCGGCCAAAAGTGCGGCGGTATGAACCACCCGCGAAGGCAGGTTTGGCTGACCCCGAAAGGGAACCGGGGACAGGAACGGAGCATCGGTTTCAACCAGAAGACAGTCATCAGGCAGGCTGGCAGCGGTATTTCGCAGGTCTCCGGCACTTGAAAAGGTCACAATCCCCGAAAATGAAATCATCCAGCCCCGCTCGACGAGGGCAGCCGCAAACCCGGCATCCCCGGTAAAGCAGTGTGCCACCCCCCTGACATCCGGGTACCGGTCGAGCATGGCCAGGGTATCGGCTGCAGCATCCCGGGTATGCACGATCACCGGCAAGCCGGACATCCGGGCGATGAGCATCTGTTCCTCAAAGAGATTCTTTTGCCGCAGCACCGCTTCAGGGTCCACCCCCCGGGAATAATCCAGTCCGGTCTCGCCGATTGCACACACTTGCCCACTCCGGACTATATCTGTAATTTTACCAAGGCCTTCCCTGATGTCACCGGAGAAGGCGTGCGTCAGACCACAGGCGTAGTATATATTCCGGTTCTGCCTGACAAGACTGGAATATATGTTTGAGTGTATGTCCGGGTCTGTCGATACTTGTACTATGGCCGAAAGCCCGCAGGCAAATTCACCGGCAACGATCCGGACGAGTTCCTCGGTATCATCGGTCAGCATGTCAAGATGGGCATGTGAATCAAACAGCATCGGGCTGTAACCGTCCTGGTGTTGAGGTGCAAGGACAAAAACGGGGGCTGTCATTGACAGACAGGCCGCGAGTGATATAATACGCAAAACCGGCAGCGAGGTCCCAATGTACACACCCTACCGAAAAAAGAAATTTAAAAGCCCGCTGATGAACCGCATGCACGAGCACTACATGCGCTTCAACAAAAAGTTCAAGGCCTGGTGGAAAAAATTCATGGAAAAGGGGCATGAGCGTCTGACCCTGATGCTGATCCCTCACTCCGAAAAACGCATCTTCAACTTCCAGATCTCGAATTTCACGATCTCCTTTATCGTTATCCTTCTGGTCGTCGTGGTCTTCTTCTCGATTCTCTCCCTCAATGATCACGAGACAAGCCAGTCGCAAATCTCCAAGCTCTCGGCCCTTTCGAAGTCCCGCGAGGGCCAGATTGATGCCTTCAGGACACGAAGCAACTATACCCTGAAAAATTTCTCCCGCTTCGAGCAGCAGATTGAGCGCCTGGCATCCAGCGTCGGGGTCGAAAATGTCAAGGCCGTCTTCCCCTTCTACGGACAGGGCGGGCTGGATTACACAGTCACCCCCGAGATGCAGAAGAAATACGGGAGAGACTTTACCCTCCCGGATGAAATCAAGGAACTCGACAATCTCAACCGGAATGTCGCCCGAAGCACAGAGCAGCTCAAGCGGGTCAATGCCTTTATTGACAACCTCAAGCAGGTGATGAACTACACACCCTCCCTCTGGCCTGTCGCAGGTGGCGGATTCATTACGTCAGGCTTCGGTTCACGCCCGTCTCCGTTTACCGGGATTCCCATGATGCATACCGGTATCGACATCGCCTGGTGGCCAGGCAGTCCGATCAAGTCGACGGCCGCCGGGACGGTCACCTATGCCGGCTTTATGGGCGGCTATGGCCTCGCGGTCCGCATCTCGCACAAATACGGTTTCTCGACCCTCTATGCCCACATGCAGAATGCCCGTGTCAACGTCGGCGATACAGTCCAGAAGGGCCAGATCATCGGCTCTGTCGGCAACACCGGTCTGGCAACGGGATACCACCTCCACTATGAGGTAATCCTCGGGGACACCCAGATCAATCCCGAGCCCTATCTGACAAGCAAATTCTGACCGGCTCCGCCGGATCTGACTGCCGCCCCGTCCCTGTCCCGCAAGAATCATCCGGACATGCGACGGGGCGCATGATGTATATACAAGAGAGGTTTGACCATGTCCGTATTGACCCACAAGCAGCTTGCCCAGAGCATCGTCGTCAACAGCATCATCGGGGAAGGCACGAAATTCAGGGGTGACTTTGAGCTCAACGGACTCCTGCGCATCGACGGATCCTTCGAGGGCACCATTGAAAGCGAGGGAAAGGTTCTGGTAGGCCGGCATGGATCTGCCATTGCCCCCTTTATCCGGGCCCGGGCTGTCGTCATTGGAGGCAAGGTCAAGGGCAATATCACCGCAAGCGAAATGGTTACCATCCTCTCAACAGGGTCCGTCGACGGAGACATCGAAACGCCACGGCTGCTCGCTGAAGAGGGCGTGGTATTAAACGGCAGGGTCACCGTCCATGCCCCCGCGGGCATCCAGCATTCGCGGGCCGATGTTCAGCAGGAAATCGTAGCCGCCCGCAAGGAACTTGATTCATCCGTGGCTGAGTTCCAGTGACGGCACCCAAAACAGCGCCGTCTGGCGGCATCCTGATCACCTTTGAGGGGATCGACGGCTGCGGAAAATCCACCCAGAGCAGGCTTGCTGCGGAATTTTTCGTTTCGCGTGGCTGCGTCGTGCATTCCAGCCGCGAACCGGGCGGAAGCAGCATCGGCCCGGCAGTCCGGTCCCTCCTGCTTGACTCATCCCGCCCACCCTGCCCTCTTGCTGAAGCGCTTCTCTTCTCCGCAGACCGGGCCCAGCATGTTCATGAGCGGATCAGGCCTGCCCTTGCCCGGGGCGAGGTCGTCATCCTTGACAGGCATACCGACTCGACCCTGGCCTACCAGGGATATGGCAGCGGCCAGGATCTCGCCGTCCTCCGCCAGCTCAACATGATCGCCACAGGCGGGCTTGTCCCCCAGGCGACCTTTCTTCTTGATCTTGATCCCTCTGTGGCAGCAGAGAGAATGGAAAAAAGGCAGCCCGACAGGTTTGAGCGCGAGGCTGGCGAATTTCACCAGCGGGTACGCGACGGCTTTCTCCATCTGGCGGCCATGGAACCGGAGCGCATCCGGGTAATCGATGCGCGCGGCGACCAGAAAGCCGTTGCCCGCCTGATCCAGAAGCAGCTTGAAGTCCTGCTGGAGAAACTGCATGCTTGAGATCAACCAGCCCAGGCGTGACAAAACCCGGGAAAACACCCGCACCAAGCCCTCCTCGGTAGCGGGGCACAGATCTGCCCGCGAAAGCAGCCGGGCCGAAGAAGCCGAGCCAAGGGATTTTGCCGCAGCCCTCGACGAGGCTGAGGCTGTCCGGCTTGAATCTGACCTCGATGCCTTTGTCGGCGAAATCATGGCCCAGGGCGAACGCCTCAAGCAACACCCCAACAGGCACGAGTTTCTCCGCTACAAGGCCATGGTGGCCCGTTTTCTCAAGCGCATCCTCAAACTCGCAATGAAGACCGGCAGGACACGGCGGCGCGATCGTGAGTATGTTTTTATGGATATTATTGACGGCAAACTCTATGAGCTGGGGCACTATCTTCTGCTGGAAGAGGCAGAGACAATCGCCATTGCTGCAGCCATTGACGAGATCAAGGGCCTGCTGTATGACTCGCTCAAGAATGCCAAGGAAGGAACACTCTGATGTTTGTTTGCCAAACGCGTATCCTCGAAAGCGGAACGCTTGCAGATTCATACAGCGAAGAGGATCTCGAACTCCGCCACGGGGATTTTGTGTCTGTACATGACACGGGAGATACCAGTCACCTCGCACAGATCCGCACCAACCCGACGTGGAGCGAAACACCACCCGAGGGCAGCCCTTTCAGGATCACCGCGAAAGTCAGTGACGCGGACGTACGGAACAGCGGGTGGCGCCTGCTTCTCCCGGTCCGCGTTGCCTACACTGCCGAGATGGCCTGGACCCCCATGCAGACAAGCGAGATTGGCCGGGGGCAGAAACTGGTCATCCGGACCGAGCACGGAAATGAACTGGCAACAGCACTCGAGCGCCCCCTCGCCGTCCGCGCCGGGCAGCAGCATCCCGCCGAGATGGCCCTGATCCGGCTGGCAAACGACGAGGACCTCGCCCGGGCAAAAAAGAATGAGGAACAGAGTCAGCAGGCCTGGACAATCTGCCGCGAAAAAATCGAAAAACATCACCTGCCCATGAATCTGGTCAAGGCGCACACGCTCCTTGAGGGCAACAAGATCCTCTTTTTCTTCACCAGCGAAGGCCGGGTTGACTTCCGCAACCTTGTCAAGGATCTGGCCTCGGTCTTCCATACCCGTATCGAGCTGCGTCAGATCGGGGTGCGCGACCGCTCCCAGATCGTCGGGGGATGCGGAGTCTGCGGACTGACACTGTGCTGCCACAGTTGCAAGGGGATGATCCAGTCTGTTTCGATCAAGATGGCCAAAGAACAAAATCTCGCCCTCAACTCGACCAAGATCTCGGGGGTCTGCGGAAAACTTCTCTGCTGTCTGGCCTACGAGTATGACGCCTATCATGATCTCAACAAACTCTTCCCCAGGATCGGCGCCAAAATCTGGATCGGTGAAACCAAGGGGATCGTCAAGGATGTCAACATCCAGACCGGGAGTGTCCGGGTGATGACCGAGGATCACCAGTACCACGACATTCCCTACGAATCCATCCAGGTCAACAAGCTGACCGGAAAAAAATACGCTGACCCTCCCCAGAAGAAGGCTGACAAGGAAGTCCAGTGAAACTGCTGCCGTCTGCGCGATTCCGGTTTGTCCAGGGCCTGATCCTGCTTCTTTCGTCAGTATCAGGCTGCGCAGCCTCCCCGGCGGACGTGCTTGCCCTGCATGCAGCCGACGACCCCTGGAGACTTGCCGCCCGGCATGAGACAGTTGCCCCTGACGGATCTGCGGTATCGTTTGCAACTGGGAAAGCACTCGTCACTCTCGAAAGACCCGCGCTGGCCAGACCCCATCTTGAGGCAGCCGGCCTGAAAAACGAGGCCTGGAGTGACGAGGCCGACTGGCTGGCACATGAAATCGCTCTCAGGGACAAGCGGACCGCCCCGGCAGTGCAACACCTCCTCCGGATCATCCGCCGCCAGAGCGGCTCCTCCTGGCATGCCCGCGCCCTGGGTGCACACTGTGCACTCCAGGTCAGCAGAACCATTCCCTGCGAGACCAGGCTTTTGCTTCAGGCGTCGGACCTGCCCCGGATCGCCCCTGCATCCCGCGGACAGTTTCTTCTTCTGGCTGCGCGCCAGAGCAACCCCGCCATTGCACGGGATCTTCTCATGCGCGGGCTCGGCCTCGAACTCTATGACGCAACCGGAGCAGCCCTCACCCGGGAGATGCTCCTTCTCTCGGTCCGCCTGACACTGACGCCGGCCGAGGAAATCGAACTGGCAGCCGGAATGGTGCGCATCAACCAGGAGCGGGCAGCCCTGGGCAGGCTGGCCAGAATCACCCTCAACAGCCTGGACGCAAAGACCCGCCTCCGCCTCCTCAGTGTCCGCTGCTGGATCCAGCGCCGGATGCGGGACTGGCCAGCTGCTGCCCGGACGGCGGACGAAATCGAGCGCCTTGGAAATTCAGCCGCCGTGTTCGCCGCACACGAACAACGCTTCCGGATTGCCCAGGGACGCGGGATATTTCAGGAGATGCTTCAGGCAGCCCGGGCCATGCACGCGCTCAACAAGCCTGCCGCCCTCTACTGGTGGCGGCTCTTGCCCGGCGAGGCAAAAACCATCGCCGACAGGATCAGCACATCCATTGAACTCCTTGGCCACTGGCCGGGCGACGCCGGAACCGAACGCACAGCAACAGAGAGCCTGATCCAGCTTCACGTCAGCCGTCGGTACGACGAATTCTCCCGGATGGCATTCGCGATTCTGCCACACATCAGTGAGCCATGGCGCAAGGCCGCCCTTCTCTACCATCTCCATATCGAAGGGAAGGGCGTATCTGCCAGCGATGTGATCCTCTCCGAACCATTAGGGTACTACCACCGGATCCTTGAAGCCAGCCCCCATGACGATGCACCAGCCCTCCGGCTGCTGAACAGCGGAATGGACTGGCAGCGGCTTGCCCGTGCCAGTTTCCTTGCCTCTCCCGGCGTACAGGCCCGGATTGCGGCCCGCATGCGTGCCGAGGAGTCCCGCATTCCGGACCGGGAGATCATTGTCCTCTCGGATCAATTCGACCCGGATACACTGGCCTCGATTCTTGAACGGGATGGACGCAACGTATTCGCCGGGCTGATTTCCGCCCGCCTCTGGCCCGAAGCACTTGACGAGATCCTGCGCCGTGCTCCGGCCGGAAGCGATGTCCTCTCCAGCCAGAGCGCGTCATACCTGATCCAGCTCTCCCGGCTGGCTGCCCGGGCATCACGCTATAATGTCGAGATCTGGTGTGCCTGGTCTGCCATCCGCAAGTGCGGCTGGCAATATGAACTCGCGGCTGTCGAACGATTTGTCGGCAAGACAGTATTTTCCCGCCTCTATCCACGACACTATGCCGGCGAGGTCACACGCTGGGCCGGGCACAACCGCCTCGACCCTCTCCTTGTCTTTGCCCTGATCCGCCAGGAAAGCGCCTTCAACCGAAGCATCGCCTCCTGGGCCGGCGCAGTCGGTCTGATGCAGCTTATGCCCTCAACTGCCGCCGGAATTGCCGGCTCACTCGGGCTGGCACGCTATGACCTGAAGAATCCGGACACCAATATTCGCTTCGGCTGCAGTATGCTGCGCTGGCTTCGCGACACTTTCGGTAACAACGAAGCCGACATCCTGATCGGGTACAACTCTGGCCCGGGCAACATCTCCCGCTGGAAGCAATCCTTCCGGGCCCGCTGGGGGCTCGAACCCACCCTGGCCCGCTATACTGAAACCATCCCCTATGACGAGACAAAAAACTACATCAAGCTTGTCTTGTCAAACCTTTCCATCTACCGCTATCTCTACCGGTAGGCGACACTGCGCGCCCTCTTCAAGGACTTCGCCCTCTTCAAGGACTACGCCCGCATCGCACAGTGATTCTTCTGGTGAACAGCCTTCGCCCAGTGTGGTATACTGGCCCGGTCAATCAGGGCCATATCCCCCGGAGGAGGAACATACCATGAATACATTCTCGCTCTTCGCTGTCGCCTGCATCAGTCTCGCGGCCTGCGGCAAGGCGCATGATGCCACTCAGGCTTCGGCAGCACCCGAAAAAATGTTCAAGGCCGAAACACGTGCCGAAGCACCTGCAGGGCAAGTGGTCAGCAGGGCCCTCGCCAACCGCAAGATCGTCCGTACCGGCACCATCACGTTCGAGGCAGAAAAGCATGACATCCTCTTCACGCAGGTCAGGGCTGCCGTTGCCTCAAACGAAGGGTTTCTCTTTTCGAGCGATGCAGATCTGGCGCGGAGCGGACGCAAACGGGGAACATACGTCTTCAAGATCCCGGTTGAACGCTTTGACCGGATCGTCGAAATCCTCTCGCGACTCTCCGGAGTCCTGACGGTCAAGGCCTCGGCCGAGGACGTCACCATGCAGTGGAATGATCTTGAGGGCCGGCTCAAGAGCGCAGAGGATATCAGGCGCAGCCTGCTGAACCTGCTCCAGACCAGGGCCGGCGACATGGATTCCGTCCTCAAGGTCGAACGGGAGATTCACAGGGTGACCGACACGATTGAAACCCTCAAGGGCCAGTTGCGTTCCCTTGAGGACCAGACAACCCTCTCCTCCCTGACGGTTGTCATTCAGGAGCCCCAGGCCCTTGATGAGATCGAGCCCAACCTCCTGCAGCGAACCGGCAATGCCTTCATTACCGCACTCAGCATCCTCGTCGATGTCATCCTGGGGTGCATCATGGCACTGGGCGCGTTGATTCCGCTCAGCCTGTTTGTCTGGCTGATCCTCTTCATCATCCGTAAGGCACGAAAGAGGAAGCAGGCGGGCTGACCCCGGCAACATACACTCCGGACTGGTGTGCAGCCTGCCTGCCGCCAGCCCAGGGAGGGTGTGAGTTCAAGGAGCAGGCGGACTACACAACCCCAAAGGCCTTGAGGAAGAGCCACCCTCCCGTCGCGACAAACAGCAGTGCCGAGACACGCTTGAGTATCTCCGGCCTGACATGCCGCGCCACCCAGCGCCCGAGAAACACTGCCATCAGCGTTGCCGCAACCAGGGCAAGCGAGGCGCCGATAAACACTTCAAGGGTCCGCCCCCCTGATGCCGCCATGGAGAGGGCCGCTATCTGCGTCTTGTCTCCAAGTTCGGCAAAAAACACCAGCAGAAAAGTGGTATAGACAGCCTTCATGCTCATTTCTCTGCCTCCCCGGATCTGCTTTCGGATGAAATGAGCCCGGCGAGGAGCCGTTCATGCCGCGCTTCTTCCATCACCATGCCTTCAAGCTCCGCCCCGAGTTGCGCCTCCTCCTGGTGCGAATCTGCGATATGCCGGGCGAGAAAGGCGTAAAACCGGCCACAGGCCTGTTCGATCCGGATCAGCTCATGCAAGGCCTCGCGGGGCGGCATATCCTTCAGCCCCCCGGCAATCCGCAATTCCGACGATACTCCGGGAAGGCTGCAGTCATGATTGATATCATCCGAGAAAAAGCGCTTCTTCTTGATCAAGAAGCGAAAGAGGGCCTCATGTGCTGCCTCGTCCCCTGAAATCTCCCGGCTGACATGTGCAGCATCGGGGTGGGGGTAGCTGGCCAGAACACGCCGCAAGAGACGTGCTCCCTGGCTCTCAAGCAGAAGCGCATCCAGAAAGGCCTTTTTGACTGGTGGATCTTCGCGCTCAACCAGCATCATCAATCCGAACACGACAAAGAGTGATGCGGACACCAGCTTGACTGCCAGGCTCTCGCCGAAGGCATTTCCCGCCGCGCCACCCACAACAGCGGCCAAAAGCGAAGAGAACACCAGCGCTGCAGAGGCCCCAAAAAATACAGGCCAGGGCGACCGGGCGGTCGCCGTCATCGAAAAAGCCACAAGCTGGGTCTTGTCCCCCAGTTCGGCCAGAAACACAAGCGCAAACACGGACACAACTGTCGTCAGGTCCACACCTACCCCCGTTATCTTCAATTATCATGAAAATATAGTATTGTCATTGCTCCCGATTCGGGATATAACGTACTGACACAATATGCGCAACCGGGAGGCCACCCACATGAAGATTCTGATTGTCGAGGACGAGGCATCAAGCCGCCACCTGCTCAAATCCCTCCTCTCGGGATACGGGGCATGCGAACTGGCGGAAGACGGCCCGGTCGCGGTCGAAATGTTCAAGGCCGCCCTCTCGTCCGGACAGCACTATGACCTTGTCACCCTTGATATCAAGCTCCCCACAATGGACGGAATGGAAGTACTGCGCAATATCCGGCGCATCGAATCCGACCACGGAATCCAGATAGGTGACGGCACCAAGGTGATCATGACGACAGCCCTCTCGGATCACAAGAAAGTGATTGAAGCCTTTAACGAGCAGTGCGAAGTCTACCTCGTTAAGCCCATCGAAAAGGCCAAGCTTGTCGAACACATGCGCAAGCTCAAACTGATTGACTGACTGGATTCTGTTCAGCCCTGCCCGGCAAGCTCGATCATTTTTTCGGGTATCCGGGCCAGGGGTTCGATGTACTCCGCCCCACCCATGGCAATTGCCTCCTTGGGCATGCCGAAAACAACACAGCTCGCTTCGTCCTGGGCAATGGTATGGGCCCCCGCGTCCCGCATCTCCCGCAAGCCTGCCGCCCCGTCAGCACCCATGCCCGTCATGATGACGCCGACTGCATTGGCCCCGGCGTAGCGGGCTACCGACTTGAAAAGAACATCCACAGATGGCCTGTGCCGGTTGACGAGGGGCCCCTGCTTGACCTGAACGTAGTACATTGCGCCGGAACGCTGCAAGAGCATGTGGAAATTCCCCGGTGCTATCAGAGCCTTGCCCGGGGCCACCGTATCCCCATCCTCAGCTTCCTTGACGTCAATGGCGCACATCTCGTTGAGATGCTGGGCAAACGAGCGGGTAAAATGCTCCGGCATGTGCTGAACAATCACGATCCCGGGAGCGTTTCCGGGCAGCCGGGGAAGAATCCTGCGCAGAGCCTCTGTTCCCCCGGTCGAGGTCCCGATAGCCAGCACCTTGTTGGTCGTCTGCGTCATCGAAAGGCGCTGGACGGCCCCGGTTGCACGCTGCAGATCACCCACGGCACCGGTCTCACGCTTCTCTACCCTGACCTGGGCTGCCGCCTTGATCTTTTCGATGATCTCGATGGCCATGTCTCCAACCGAGTAGGATGCACCCGGCTTGCACATCACCTCAACCGCCCCGGCATCAAGTGCCTCCATGGCAAGGGCTCCCCCCTTGGCTGTCAGGGAAGACACAATCACCACAGGCAGGGGAAAGTAGTGCATCAGGCGGCGCAAAAAGGTCAGCCCGTCCATACGTGGCATCTCGATATCAAGGGTCAGGACATCGGGCTTGAGGTGTACAATCCGGTCCCTTGCCACGTAGGGATCGGGAGCAGTCCCGACAACCTCAATCCCGGGATCTTTTTGCAGCTCACGCTCCAGAATCTGCCGTACAACGGCAGAATCATCCACGATCAATACACGTATCCTGCGACCATCCATGTCAGCACTCTCCGTTTTTTCGTGCACAGGACACCGGCACGCCAGCTACTGCTGCATCTCCAGATGGCATGCAACCGCATACTCATCAACAACATACGTCATGATTCCCGGAATTGCCAGCACCCTGGACCATTCGGCTCCAGCGTGCTCAGACGCCTGTGGCACGGTCAGGTCAAACACGGGGCCATCTCCGGCAGCCGCTGTCAGGAAATTCCCGCAGATAACATTGAGAATCTCCTTGAGCGCATCCGGAGCCTTGGTTGCAATACCCGGAGCATCCGCATCAACCCCAAGAAAATTTGCCGCAATCTCGCAGCACATCGTCTCGGTTACGTACAGTGAAATTGTTCCACTGAATGTCCCTGCAAAGGTAATCCGGGCTGAGAGCATCTTTCCCGTCTGCGGAGGAACATCGCCCGGCTCGGTCTCTTCAGCAAACAAAAAAGCCTGCTTTTCGAGCACCTCACAGAGTGTCTCGTCAAGTATTCGGCGCATCTCCTTTTCCATCAGGTGGCCTCCATAACCTTGCTGATCATCTCGCGGATCTGCTCGGGGGTAAACGGCTTGCGCACGTACCCCTTGACGCCCTTTTGCTTGAGGTCATCAATCCGGGTTGTACTTCCCTCTGTCGTCACCACAACGACAGGAATGGTCTTCATCAGATTATCGTTTTTCATGGCATCAATCAGTTCAAAGCCGGTCATCTCGGGCATATTGAGATCAGTCACGACAAGGTCAACCCAGTTTTCCTTGAGTATCTCAAGCGCTTCCCTGCCGTTTCCCGCCATAAAGACCTCGCCCAACGGAATCTGGGCAAGGTTGAGGGTTTTCATGAGAACGGCCCGGACCGTCTCGGAATCATCCACAAGCAGAATGTTATAGGCCACTCCGTCCCACTCCTTCTCCGCGGCCAGCCGCGGCTTCATCACTCACACCGTACCGCAGATTACAGGTCATGCTCGGCACCCCCGGACTTGATAACAGTCCGTCCGTCCGTCATATGCAGGTACATGGTTCGCGCCAGTGTCCCACCGACCTCTTCACCACTGATCAGGATGTCGTTTTTCCAGAGGATCTTGCGCAAGACGGTGTGGTTTCTCTCCCCGATCTTGAACATTCCCTGTTCATCGAGGATATTGGCACCGCCCGCAACCTTGGCGATCAGGTTCTTGCGCTGGGCTCCCATGTCAAATACCGCCTGAATGAGGGCAGGCACTCCGGTATCCACAAACATGCAGGGCGTCTGGGCGGCCTTGGACTCATCCGTTTTTGACAAGGGCAGCATGCAATGAATCATCCCTCCAACCCGAACCACAGGGTCATACAGCGTCAACCCGATGCACGATCCGAGAGAGTAGGTGACGAGAACGTCATCTGTAATATTGGAAACTCGCATTTCGGAAATACCAATCGTATGCTGCAAAACTCACCTCTCGCGGGTTCTGTGCTCACTTCTTGACGTAAACGGAAGGCCGCACCGGCTTAAATCCGGTATCAAGCCCGGTAAGGCTTTCTGCGTGTCCTACCAGAAGAAATCCCCCCGGTTTCAGCAGCCGGTATATTTCTGATATTAACCGGCTGCGGACTTCCTTGTCAAAATAAATCATGACGTTGCGACAGAAGACCATGTCAAGCGGACCCTTCATGGGAAACGGCGGAACCGAAAGATTGAGTCTGCGAAATACCGTCATATTCTGCAACTGTGGACGAACCTTCCACAAGTCCCCCTGTTTCTCAAAGTACTTTGCGAGCAGCTGCCGGGGGACTGTTTCAAGCCGGGCCTCGTCATAGACACCCTGAAGGCAATGCGCGAGCACCTTGGTCGAGATGTCTGTTCCCAGAATTTTTACATCCAGTTGGCGAATGTCAGCGGTTTCAAGCAACTTCATGGCCAGCGAATAGGGCTCTTCCCCGCTGGAACAAGCCGCCGACCAGAAGCGGAAACGCTGCTGGCCTGACTCAACCCACTCGGAGAAGACCTTCCCGACAAACTCGAAATGGTCCGCCTCCCGGAAAAAGCTGGTCACATTGGTTGAAATGGCATCAAGCAGGCTGACCAGTTCGTCCCCGCTCTCATCCTTTTGCAGGACCTCAAGGTATGCTTCGTGCGTTTCCAGCTTGAGGGCGCGCAGACGCTTCCCCACCCTGGCGGTCACAAGGGCAACCTTGTTGTCTCCGAGAGTAATCCCGCTCTTTTCGTAGATAAGCTTGCGCAGAACCTCAAAGATCCGTTGTTCCATGGAAGATCTCATCGTCAGGTGACGGCATCGACAACGGAAATCTCATCCGCCGTCACAAGCCTGTCAGCATCAAGAAGCATGACAATCCGTTCACCAATGCGACCGATCCCGAGGATGATATTGAGGTCCACCCTGGCGCCTACCGAGGGCTGGGGCTGAAGCTGATCGGCTGCAAACTCGACAACCTCGGCAACCTCGTCAACCACCACCCCAAGAGAAACCGTCGTGTGGTCCGGCAACAGGACCTGCATCACCACAATACAGGTCTTGCGCGTATCCTCACACTGCTCAAGGCCAAACTTGACCCGCAGGTCAACAATGGGAATAACCTTGCCCCGCAGATTGATCACGCCCCTGACACACTCGGGCGTTCGCGGAACACGGGTCATGGGCATCAGGCCAATGATCTCCTGCACCTTCATGATTTCCAGACCGTACTGCTCGCCGCCAAGCCTGTAGGTGAGGTATTTGCCCGGTCGGGCTTCTGCCGGTCCTGACGCATGTCCTGTGCTGGTATGCACCTGCTCCATTCCTTCCTCCACCTCTGCGGGATCTCCGCCATTCTATCACATTCCCGGCCACTGTCAAGAACAGGGCTCGGGCCCCTTCAGGCCGAAATGACCGGCGCCCAGTCCCGCTTGCGCAGATTGCGGGTTTTGAGCACCAAGGCCTGCCCACTTCCCAGGTCGAAGGCGATCTTGCGCCCCAGCACGCCACCCACATCCTCACAGACTACGCCGATTCCGCGTCTGGCAAGAACATCCCTGGCCAGCTGGAGTGAGGCATCGACTCGCCTGCGCAAATCATCCCCGGTCCCGACCGGAAGAGCCCCGCCGAATATCCAGGCCTCAAGATCGGCCGAAGCCGATCCGTCAGCAGCCAGACTCCGCAGGAGTGCCGCCAGTGCAGCATCCCCGTAGCAGGGTGTGGCCTCGGCCGGCGAGGGTGCCTTGGGCCAGATGTAGTGGCACATGCCACCATTGGCCTGCCGCCGGTCCCGGATACAGACCGCAACACAGACTCCGAGCACGGCATGAAGGCGAACCGGCTCCCTGCTGGTCATAACCCAGCCCGGAGCCAGAAAATAGGCATCCCTGCCCAGCCATCGCCCATGTGTACAGCGCCTCCGCTCAATCATACCAATCCGTCAGGCTCCCCCACCAGAATCGTGCAGACACTGTATCCTTATCGGCAGACATGGGGATAAAATGCAACCCGTCTTCGAGAGATCCCCCAGTTGCCCAACGCGCTGCAGCCCCGCCGTGTTACGCGCCGCGCAATGATCCCTTGATTTTTTCGGGACATTGAATATACTATTGTCACGAGGAAACCATTCCTGCACTCCGGCATCAACCCGGAGTGTACACACGGCGGGGGATACCATGGCGTTTACAAACGATATCATATCGAATATCAACAGGCGCGAGCCGATCGGACTGGACAAAAACGGGACTCCATATCGCGTACTGGTAGTGGATGACTCAACGGTCATGCGAAAAATTGTTACCCAGATCCTTCGCTCCGAAGCCTTTGACATCGCCGGTGAAGCGTCCAACGGCGAAGAGGGTGTCGAGATGTTTGCTGAGAGCAGGCCCCACCTTGTCACCATGGACATCAACATGCCGATCATGGATGGCCTGACGGCCCTGAAAAAGATCCTGAGTATTGATCCCGCCGCCCGTGTTGTCATGCTCACAAGCGAGAGCGAACAGAAGATGGTCCTCGAGGCAATCCAGAGCGGGGCAAAAAACTACGTCGTCAAGCCCCCGGACCGCACGGTCCTGCTCGAAAAGGTCAAGGCCAGCCTGGCCAAATAAGTGCAAAAAACCGCCCCGAAAGGGCGGTTTTTTTTGCAGGCAGACACCTGCCCGTTTGTGCCGGCCCCCGGCCTCAGACACCCGAGCCAAGCCGTTCCCTGTTGGCCAGCTTGACCAGCCCGGCGATGTCAAGAATCAGGGCGACATGACCATCCGTCATGATGGTTGAACCGGAAATTCCGGGGATCCCCTGCAAGAGCCGCCCCAGTGTCTTGATAACGATCTGGTGCTGTCCAAAGAGTTCGTCAACCACAAGACCGGTATAGAGCCCATCGTTTTCGACCACAACAAGCAGCCCATCCTCGGCACTCTCCTGGGAGTTTTCAACACCGAAGAGCCGGTTCAGATAAAAGACCGGAATCATCACCCCGTCAAGCGAGTACATCTCACCCCGGCCCTGGACCGAAGAAAAATCGTCCTTTTCGGGACGCAGCGAGCGCACAATGGAAAGCGTGGGAATAATGTATCGTTCCTCACCCACTCCGACCATCATCCCGTCAATGATGGCCAGTGTCAGCGGAAGCCTGATGGAAAAAACGCTCCCCGCGCCGGGCGTACTCTGGATCTCGATCCGTCCCCGCAGGGATTCGATATTCCTGCGCACAACATCCATTCCGATTCCGCGCCCGGAGACATCCGTCACCACGGTCGCCGTCGAAAAACCAGGCTTGAAGATCAGGGCATAGATCTCCTTTTCGCTGAGGGAACTGCCCTCGGCCACAAGACCGTTTTCGATGGCCTTGGCCAGTATCCGCTCCCGGGACAAGCCCTTGCCGTCATCAAGCACTTCGATAAAAATGCTCCCGCCCTTGTGGAAGGCCCGCAGCTCGACTCTCCCGACCTCACCCTTGCCGGCCCTGACCCGTTCGGCCGCACTCTCGATACCATGATCCACAGCGTTCCGGATCATGTGCACCAGCGGATCCCCGATCTTGTCCACAACGGACTTGTCGAGCTCGGTATCCTCGCCACTCATGATGAAATCAATCCGCTTTCCGGATTTTTTGGCCAGGTCGCGTACAAGGCGGGCCATCTTCTGGAATGTCGCCCTGACGGGGACCATGCGCAACGATGTGGACATCTCCTGCAACTGCCTTGTGATCTTGTCAAGCTGCGAGAGGTTGGACATCATGTGGGCATCGCTGTACTTGTCCCGCATCATCTGGCTGACCATGGATTCGGTAATGACCAGCTCTCCGATCGTATCGATCAGCCGGTCCAGGCGGTCCGCATCAACCTTGATGGACTCACGCACCTGGACGAACTGGCCATCACCACCACTCCTGGCCTGCGGATCGCTCTCCTCCTGATCCCTCTCGACACGCCCCGCTTCATTGAGAACATTCGCCGGCATGGGCACCTCTTCCTGCCGGAGGGCAGGGGAAGTCTCCGGCACTTCCCGTTCGACCTGCGCCTGGGCCGGCATCCGCTCAGCGACCGATCCGCCGGCCTTGCCTCCCCGTGCCACCTGGTTGATCATTTCAACAAGTGCATTCAGGCCCGGCTCGTAGGCCAGCGGGGTTCCATTGCTCATGGCCTCCCTGACGTTGGCGACAAGCTGTTTCATCATGTCCACGGATTCGAAGAGGGCATCAATAGCCCTGCCCTTGAGCAGGAGATCCCCCTTGCGCGCACGGTCCAGCAGGTTTTCGACATCATGGGAAAGATGCCCGATCTGGTCAAGCGCGAGATACCCGGCCACCCCCTTGATCGTATGAAACGCCCTGAAGACGGCATTCAGCGACGTCTCGTCCTCGGGGGTGCTCTCCAGTGTCAGCATATGTGTCTCGACACCCTCAAGGTGCTCGGAGGCTTCGTTGATAAAGTCATTCAGCAGCTCGGCATCACCGTCATTGAGGAGCACACCGCCCTCGGGCCTGACCGATTCGCTTTCTTCATGGTGCTCTGTCAGCACCGGCTCACTCTCGGGCTCGGCCTTGTGAACCTCAATCTCTCCGCGTGCCTCTTCCTCCGGATCAACCCAGTCGGTCTCGAACAAAAGCTCAAGCAGCACGTCAGCCGGACCTGGTTCGATCCCCTTGCCGGAATACGCTGCAAACGCCCTTGAAAGCCAGTCCTTGACCGCAAGCAGGATATCAACAAGGTGCGCATGCGTCGATCCGTCCTCAAGGAGGGTTTCAGTCGCATGGCAGACTTTCTGAACCTCGTTCAACCCGAGCAGACCCGACTCACCCTTCATGGTGTGGATCAGGCGCTTGAGCTTGTTGATACTCCCCTCGTCACGCGTCCGGTCCAGGTCAAGGATGTACTCTTCCATCTCCTCAAGGACACCCGGCTGGCGGGACAAAAATTCGGTAAAAATCTCCATATCGGCGTTTTCGGGCAAAAATCCGGGCCGGGGCCTGCCCTGTTCTTCCACATCAGCCGCCTCGCCGTCCACTGTAGCACCCACACCGGAGCCAGCGGCATCAACCGTTTCCGTGCGCTCTTCGGCATGACCTGCCTCCCGGGCGGGACTGTCTGCCGGAGCGGAAAAAACGATATCCTCGTCGTATGCGGGAACAAGCGTGTCAGCCGCGATTTCTCCGATAAAGTCGTCTTCAACAAGCGGCGCGTCCGGTTCATCAACCGGATCGACAATATCCACTCCGGACAGCTCACTGGCAAAAGCATCGTCCTCAAACACGGGGCCATCAGGGGCCCCTTCGGACTGGATGGCTTCGCCGGACTGTGGTCGGTCAGGGCCTGCTGTCGCACCAGCAGCCCCTTCCGCAACGGCAGGTGCCTGCGCGACAGCATCACGCCAGGCAGACTGCATGCTCGAGACAATCTGCCCGGCCTGCTGCAGCACCTCTGCCGCATTGGCCGGAGCGTCAAACACGAGCCTTTCGATGATGCGGCCTGCCTTTTTGGCGTCTGCGGCCAGGGCTGAAAACCCGGCAGCCTCAGCAGCGGCAGACACTTCGCGCAGCATCCCGTGCAGGCCATTGAGAGCCTTGCCGTCACCCGGCTCAACGAGGACGATCGCCCCCGAGATTTCTTCTATCCTGTTTTGCAATTCTGCATGATCCATGGGCATCGATCCTCTGCTGGTTATCATCCATCATACCGGAACCGGTTCCGGGCAGGCGGTTCTCACCTCATTGTCGGCAGGCACGCGCATAAAACAAAGCGCTATCAGCCTCGCCGGATCGGCCAGATCTTGATTTGCCTGTCGCTGCTTTCGGTGGCCAGCATCAACCCGTGCGGCTCAAATGCAAGACTGAAAACACACTGGGTATGCCCCGAGAGCGTCTTTTCGAGTGAAAAATCCTCGTCCACCCGTTCCCAGATCTTTACCCAGTGGTCCTTGCTGCCTGTCGCCAGATACACGCCCTCTGGATCGAATGCCAGGGAAAACACCCCCTCAGCATACCCCCGAAGGGTGGTCTTTTCCCTCCACAACCCGTTGACCTCGTGCCAGATCCTGACACAACTGTCGGACCCCCCGGAGGCCAGGATGGTTCCGTCGGGCGAGATGGCAAGGGCATTCACCCAGGCTGAATGGGCCTTGATCGCCTGCCGCTCGACAAAGCGGTTTTCATCCAGCTCCCAGACACGAATGGCGTTGTCCGACCCGCAGGAAAAGAGCATCTGCCCACTGGGGTGGAAAACCACATCATTGACCCATGATGTATGCTCGGAGAGCACCTGGACAGGCATGTAGCCGTCGTGAGTCTTGCGCCACAAACGGAGGGTATTGTCGAGTCCACCTGACGCGAGGTACTCGTCATCCGGACTGAAGGCAAGACAGAATACCGTGTCCGAATGCCCCTCAAGAACCTGCAGCGGCCTGAGAACGCCATTGGCAAAGTCCCAGATCCGGATGCTTGTATCAAGACTGCCCGAGGCCAGGATATCGCCCCCGTGCGAAAAACAGAGCGAACGCACCTGATCGGCATGATCACCATAACTCCCGCACAACTGGACAGACCTGTCAATGATTTCGCGGATGCGAATGTGCTGCTCACTGGATCCGGACGCAAGATGCCTGCCGTCCCTGCTGAATGCGATGCTGTTTCCCACCGGTTCGTCACCTTTCCCGCCTCGTGTGTTGAATGCAGAAGCCCCGCTGCACCGGATACAATCCCATGCATCAGGGCTGAGTATACACTACCCGTTGCCGCCTGTCCATGTCTCGCAAGCGTGGACCATCACACCTCAAACCCGGCCGGAAAACCGGCCAGCCCCAGGCCACAGCCCCAGGCAAGACCGGCAGCGGCCACTGGCAGTGCCCCCTCGCCCGGCGCAGACAGCATGGCAGGCACTGCTCCGGCGACGAGCACACCCAGCCAGAGCGGAAGGGGATCCTTCCTGAGGGTGCGCAGGATGCGGCCGGCAGCCTGTCCCGCCAGCAGCAGGGCCCCGCCATAGACCCAGGGTTCAACGCCGGCCTGCATAACATCGTCATGGCGGACCCAGAGCAGGCCCGCAACAACGAGGACAAGGATGATACCCCAGACTGACCGACCCTGCCGTCTCATTTTTGGATCCGCTCGATCAGGGACTCGCCATCCATCCCGGCCGGCTTCTGGTATCCCATGATCTCCAGCATGGTCGGCGTGGTATCCGCCAGGCGCCCGCCTGAAGGCCGGAGACGGATCGCACCGTTTTGCAGTTCGGGCCGGTTGGAGATGAGGGTACACCAGACAAGATTGCTGGTGTGGGCCGTCATCGGCTCACCCGTGATGTAGTCCCGCATCTGCTCGGCGTTGCCATGGTCAGCGGTCAGCAACACAACCCCGTCCAGTTCGAGGATCTTGTTCACAACGGACCCGACACACTCATCGACAGCCTCGCAGGCCTTGACCGCCGCCTCAAAAATTCCGGTATGCCCAACCATGTCCGGGTTGGCGAAATTCAGGATGATGACATCGTAGATATCCTTGTCGAGCAGCTCAAGGACCTTGTCGCGCACCTCGTAGGCCGACATCTCGGGCTTGAGATCGTAGGTCGCCACCTGGGGTGAGGGAATCACCACGCGGTCCTCGTTTTCGAAAACAACATCCGACTGGCCGTTGAAGAAGAATGTCACGTGGGCATACTTTTCGGTCTCGGCAATCCGGAGTTGCCGCAAACCCTGCTGTGCGATGAACTCCCCAAAGAGGTTGGCAAAATCCGTCGGGCCGAAAGCCACCGATACAGCGGCCCGGGTGCTGTTCCCCACACCCTCGTAGTACTCGGTAAAGCAGACATACGCAAGATCCCTGACAGCCTTGACAGGGAATTCGGCAAACCCGTCCTGCACAAAGGCCTTGGTCAGTTCGCGTGTCCTGTCGAGCCTGTAGTTGAAAAAGACCACGCTGTCACCGTCGGAGACTGGAGCAAAGCCGGGCAGGGTGCGCGGCTTGATGAACTCGTCATTTTCGCCGGCGGCATAGGCCGCCTCGATGGCTGCCTGGATCGTCTCAGCCGAGCCCTCCGCCGTTCCCGACACGAGCAGGTCATAGGCCAGCCTGACACGCTCCCAGCGGTTGTCACGGTCCATGGCGTAATAGCGCCCGCAGACCGAGGCAAAGACGCCCATCCCGAGTTCCTTCATGGCCGCTTCGACGACCGCGACATACTTCCCGGCCGACTGGGGCGGGGTATCCCGTCCGTCGGTAAAGACGTGAACCAGCACCTGCTCGCGGGCCAGCCCGAGCTGTCCCGCCAGCCTGAGGAGGGCAATCAGGTGTTCGCTGTGGGCATGCACACCCTGGTCCTGCACCAGTCCCCAGAGATGCAATTTATGTGCTGTTCCCTTGACCCGCTGCATGGCATCGATCAATACCGTGTTTTTGTAAAATGTGCCAAGATCGATCTCGCGGCTGATGCGCACCAGGGACTGGTAGACTACACGTCCGGCACCCATGTTGAGGTGCCCGACCTCGCTCGATCCCTGGTTGGATGGAGGCAGACCGACATTTTCGCCGGATGCGACGATAAAGGCCGTCGGATATTGTTTCACGTACCCGTCATGATTGGGGGTCTTGGCACTCCAGACTGCATTGTACCTGAAATCGGGATTATAGCCCCATCCATCACGCACGATAAGGGCCAGCGGCTTTTTCTTCGCCATTCAGTTTCTCCTTGGGAATGGGGGAAGCGGATATCCTGCAGTCTGCAGACGGTTCACGTCAGCGCATCCTCTCCCCGTATGTGTAAATTAGTAGTAACGCCGGTGGCGTTGTGTCAAGACCGCCCTCCCAGGAAACCCTCATGGCCGAACTCTTTTCCGCAGTCCTTCCCGTCTTTCTCCTCGTTCTCCTCGGCTCGGTCTGCCGGCTCGCCTCGGCCCGCTGCGCGACCTGGGAACACGGACTCAACCAGTTCGGACTGTACGTGGCCTTCCCGGCCCTGATCATCCACAGCCTTCTGAAGGTCCGGGGCAGCTTCAGCCTTGATGGAGAGCTGTACCTGCTCAACACGGGCCTTCTCGTCCTGCTGATCGTCAT
>JAKPMW010000144.1 GCA_029548715.1 Spirochaetota bacterium
AGGCCCTGCCCCACCTCTTCGAGCTCCCCCTGGGAGGAACCGCCGTGGGCACGGGACTCAACGCTCCGGCCCCCCTGGTTGCCGAGACCATTGTGCATCTGGCCACATGGACGGGTGCCCCCCTGGTCGAGGCAGCCGATCATTTTGAAGCACAGTCCGCACGGGACGGGATCGGCTTTTTCTCGGGTGCGCTGCGAACCCTGGCCCTGGCCCTTTTCAAGATCGCCAATGACCTCCGCTGGCTGGCTTCGGGGCCGGACTGTGGAATCGCCGAGATCAGGCTTCCCGCCACACAGCCCGGATCATCCATCATGCCCGCCAAGGTCAATCCGGTCCAGGCCGAATCGGTGCTGCAGGTCGCAGCCCGCGTCATCGGGAATGATGCCAGCGTGGCCTTTGCCGTCGCCTCGGGAAATTTTGAACTCAACACCATGATGCCGCTGATGGCCCTCGCATCCGTCGAGTCCGCCGAACTCCTGGCCGCAGTCATGCCGCCCTTTGAAAAATTGTGTGTCCGCGGAATCGAAGCCGACCAGACGCGCTGCCAGACCCTGGTTGAAAAAAGCCTGGCCCTGATCACGGCTGCGGCCCCCCTGATCGGCTATGAAAATGCGGCCACGGTCGCAAAGCAGGCCCGCCAGGGGGGCCGCTCCCTGCGGGATATCCTGATTCATGACAAGGGCCTGGATCCCGCACTCGTGGATGCGACCCTTGATCCCTGGCAGATGACCCGGCGTCCGCTTGACCCTTCCTCCGGTGGTTCCGCTGGTGGTTAGGACAAGGCCCCCGGGATACTGCGGGAAGACCTGCCCGCCCGGGGATGCCCAGGCATGAACATCTTCTCGATGCTGGCCATCGCCGTCATGGTCATCCAGTTTGGGCTTGGCTTTTCGGCCTTCCGGCATGACCCGCGCTCGCCCCTCAACCGTTCGTTTCTCATCATCTGTCTTTCGGTCTGCCTCTGGGCTCTGGGATACGCCTTCATGTATCCCCGGGCCTCACCCGAAAGCATGTTCTGGTACCGGGTTGCAGCCCTGGGCTGGTGCGTTGTTCCGGCAACCATCCTCGTCTTCATGCTGCACCTTGCCGAGGCAATGCCCCGCAGGCGGCTGATGTTTTTGGGACTGATCCACCTTCCCGGGGGGATCGTCCTGGCACAGGCCTTAAGCGGCACCCTGCTGGCATACGACTTCGCAGACGGGCCCTGGGGAGCCTACGAAATCCAGGACCCGTCCAATCCCCTCTATATCCTGTTTCTCGTCTACAACATCGGCTATATCGTCACGGGAGTCCTGATCGTCCGGCACAAGGCCCGGGCCAGCAACAACAGGGTCCGGATCCACCAGGCCCGCCTGATCACTTCGGGCTTCGTCTTCGCCATCGCCTTTGCCGTCAGTGCCAACGTCCTCGTCCCTGTCTTCGAACCCCGCTTCCCCGCAATCGGGGTCCTCGGGACAGTCGTCACCGGCCTCCTGATGTGGTATGTGATCGACCACTACAAGCTGATGACCCTGACACCCGATATCGCCGTGAGGGAAATCCTGGGAAGCCTGAGTGACCTCGTCTTTCTCCTGGACAAGAGCGGCCGGATACTCGAGACGAACGCCCAGGCGGCCCGGCTCCTCGGACGCCGGGCTGACCAGCTGGTGCACAGCGACTTCTCAAGCCTTGTCCAGGAAGCCGAAGTCCTTGCCTCAACCCGGCACAACGCCCTGGCCCATGGGGGATTGGGCTTTACCCTGCGTTGCACACTCAGGGACAGTGACTTTTCGGCCCTCCCCGTCTCACTGGCCTGGTCCAATATCCGCGACCGGTTCGGCGAGCCCGCCGGCAGTGTGGTTGTGGCTCATGACCTGCGGAGCGTGCTCCTGCTTGAGCAGGAGGTAGCCAGCCGCAAGCAGTTGATGCGCCAGCTCGAGGAAGAGCGCAACCAGCTCCATATCCGCAACCAGATCATCGAAACCGAACTCGCCCTGGCCCGCAGCATCCAGATGCGGCTGATCCCCGAAAAACCGCCCATCGGAGAGATCGCAACCTGGTACCGTCCGATGGACAAGGTCGGGGGAGATTTTTTCGACTTTGTCGATTTTGGTGACAACCGGACCTTCGGGATCTTTGTCAGCGATGTCTCGGGCCATGGGGTACCCGCCGCCTTTATCACATCCATGATCAAGAGCGCGGTCCTCCAGATGGCACCCAGACTGCCCGATACCGCTGCCCTGCTCCACTATCTCAACGATTTTCTGATCTCCCAGACCAACGGAAATTTTGTAACCGCGTTTTACGGGATCTTTGACAGGACAAACCGCTCCTTCCGCTATGCCAATGCAGGCCACAACGAACCGTACATCATCTCCTCCTGCGGAGGCGAGACACAGAGCCTGGTCAGTTCACACAAGAGCCTCC
>JAKPMW010000185.1 GCA_029548715.1 Spirochaetota bacterium
GAGTCCTTTCGGTCAAGACTGTATGGGGTAGCCCAAACGGGCATCCGCACCTAAATATACACCGGTATGTGAATTTGTCGATTCCGGACGGTAATCCGGGGTACGCATTCAAAAAACGTGAATCTGTGGTGCGTACGCCCCTCAAGCGGTGCCTGCTCCGGGATTCATGCCGCTGTTGTGCACAAAGAATATCTGTCAGGTCATGAGATACAGCCGGATCATGTGAGGTTTATGTGTCCACGTCCTCATATTCAAGCTTTGTCGTGTTTTTCCGATGATTAGGGAGTATCCAGACAAACCAGGTTCGGGAGGGACGATATGGACGAAAAAATGAAAGACATGCTCCTGGCCCAGGTTTTGAAAAAACAGGCCTTTCGCGATAACCGTCACCGGACGAGACCCTCGGGCCTGGACGTCGTTAGGATGATGCTTCTTGCCGGGAATTCGGCTGGTGCGCCGGAACAAGAGCGCGGAAGCAGGACCGGTACTGAGGAGTATCGCCCGGCCTGATTCCGGAGTGCCTCCGGCTGAAGGTGGCTACCTGAAGCCTGAGGTGCGGAGTTCCTGCAGGACCCGCCTGATGGCGACAAGGGGTGGTCCGCCCCCATAACTCTCCCTGACAAACGAGACGAAGAGCACCGCCGGGGACTCGGCGGGATGGGCGGCTACACACCAGCCGTGCATGCGGAAAATCTCACCGTCCACAAGACCGCTTCCCGTCTTGGCCAGCAGGCTGTATCCCGGGTTGCCCAGCCCTTTTGCGGTACCGCTTTGGACGGCCCTGCGCATACCCTGCAGGATGCTGCTTCGGGCAAGGGGGGTGAGTGGAACGTGTCCGACCCTGATGCCCACCTGGCCGCTGCCCTCGGGGGCCAGGGTGCGAACGGTTCCCCCGGAAAAAAAGCTTGTAAAAAATGCGGCAACTCCGGCAGGGGTGACACGCAGGCCGAATCCGAGCGGCATGAGAAAGCGGTCGCGGGGGCAGGCCGGTATGTCGAGCGTGCCCGTGGCAGGATCGGGACCCAATTCGCCCAGACAGGCAGATCCCGTCAGGCCGCTGGCCGAACAAAAATCCCGCCAGGCCGATGGGTCAAGCCGGTCATGCAGGTTGATAAAGGCATGGTTGCAGGATACCGACAGGGCCTCGGAGAGCGAGACAAGGCCGTGGCCCTTCAGGCGGCTGCATTTGTAATACTGGCCCCTGGCCGGGTCTTCGACATCTTCATGGATCAGTTCGTCGGCGCCGCTTGATTCGCCCCGCGGGAAAAAGCGTCCCGTACAGCGCCAGGCATATCCTGAGTCAAGACGTCCCCTTGATGCCAGGTGCCAGACAAGGGGGATCTTTGCAAGGGAGCCGGGCGAAGCTGCTTCCGTCCAGGCGGCCCGTCCTCCGGTTGCGGCAATCAGGCGGGACTGCCGGATATTGACAGCGAGAAATATCCGCTTGTCGCGACCGGGTTCGTCCCGGTCCATGGTTTGCACAGCCTGCTTGATCAGGGTTTCATCCCGCAGCGAGAGCGTGCCTCTGGCCGGGGAGGGGGCAAGGATCAGTCCCGCCAGCAAGAGGGCTGGCAGGAGTCGGGACGGCTGGGTCACAACCACGCCGCCAGATCTCCGGGAGCGAGAGAGTACCAGGAGCCAAGTGCCTGGGCAAGATGGGTCCCGTTTTTGAGGGTCCGCAAAAAGCCGGTAAAATGCTCAAGTCCGTTGCGTTCGATCAGGGCTGCAACAATGGCTCTTGCCTGCCGGTTATATGCCTTGAGGTGCAGCCAGGCGACATGCGTGCGGGACTGGCCAAATGTGTACAGGCCGTTTTCCAGCTCACGCAGTGTACGGGCTGGCTGCACGGAGGTATCTGTTTCGTCGAGGCTTTGCGAACTCAGATAGATGGCGGCCCCCTCCTCAAGCCAGAGAGGGAGCCGGGCGCTGCCTGCGAGGGCCAGGGCCGCGTGCACGAACTCATGCTGGACGGTGCTTTCGAGGCGGCCCTGGCGGAGCAGGACCGGAACATGCTGGATATCGATCCGGTGGTCGCTGGCGTGGTAGAGACCGCCCACCCAGGGGGAGGCGGCTGTTCCAGGTACGCCGGAGGGGAAAAACCGTACACGAGGCAGGCTTCGTGCATGCAGCCAGGGGAAAATCTGGCCCATGCGTGTCCCGGCGAGTGTGACGGCCGTTCTGCAAAGCTCCGCCTCTGTACCCGATACACCCTGCTCAATGATAATGGCCGATGTGCTGGCAACAGTGGGCGCCCATGAGAGAAAGAGCGTCGCAACAAGCAGACGCAGGGCAAAAGACCTGCGTCCAGGCAGCCTGAAATCAGCGAATGCTGATGGTTGCACGGGTGTATCCCTGGTCACGACCTGCAACGAGGGTCAGGCTTGAAAAGCCGGGACCCTGGCTGGCCAGTGTGCCAAGGGCAGCGGCAACTTCACGCCGGGAAAAGTCCTTGCTGCGGAAGGCATGTTCGCCCATTTCTTTATACAGGTTTTTGATGACCCGAAGGGCGTCGATGTGGGAAAAATGCGTCACGCTTTCACGACGTATCCTGCCAAGGGCGGAGGAGAACACCTGGGTGTCAGGCAGGACTTTCTGGGCCCCCTTTGCCAGATCAATTGCGCTCTTGATTGAAGGCTCGTCAAGGGCGAGCACGATCATGTTTCCAATCCGGGCATAGCAGGGATCGAAACGGTTTCCCTCGCCGCCGGTCAGCTTGCGGTACGAGACCTGCTTGTGGCTGGCGCTTGCCAGTTTGGCATCAGGCAGGGTGGCAATAAAGGCCTCGAGCTTTTGCATGGCGGCAGCAGCCTGATTCCCTGCGTCCCAGACCAGCCTGACTGCGGGCCAGGTTCCGTTGGCGTTTCCCGTAAAGCCGTCAAAGACGATGGCAAATCCGGCCGGGAGTGACTTGAGGAAGGCCTCGAGGGCGTCCCTGTTGTCTTCGGGCATGGATTGAAAGAGGTCAGCCAGCAGGGGCGAGAGGCGCCATGTGTCTCCCCCCGAAAATCCCGAATCCCCGAGGACAAAGTGTGCTTCAGCGGGAAGCTGGTTGAGGATGGCCGTTTCGAGAAGTGCTTCCTGTTTTCCCTCGTGGGGTGTCCAGCTGGCCTCGATGCGGGGTGCCGGAGTGACAAGGAAGGCCAGGGAGAGAGATCGTGCACGGATTGCGCCGGGGAGGAGCAGGCCTGCGAGGGGGATGTCGGAGCGGACAAAATCCCGCTGCAGCCAGACTCTGGCGAGCATGCCGGACTCCGCTGGATGCCGCTTGAGAAAGGCCGCCCAGTCCGGCGGAAGTGTGCGGCTGGCAGCGAGGCTGGCGTTTTTGATGGAGAGCTTGACGAGGTCCTGTACCGGAGAGATCACAAGGGCATCATTGACCAGGGCGAAGTGCAGGGCTTGTCGCCCTGAGCCGAGGGTGAAGATGGAACGTTCCTTCCACTTCGTCTCGGAAAGGCTGTTTTCACTTGAGACGGCCGCACCGAGTTTTCCGGCCAGTGATGCGATAACGCTGTCCGAGGTCCGGACCTTGATGATGGAAACAACGGCCCGGTTTGTGGCGCTGGTGCGGTAGAGGACAGCGGCGGCGGGCATGGAAAACAGCCGTTCCAGCGTGGCCTGGCCGATATCAAGGCCGGTCAGTCCCTGGAGGCGGCGGGAAAAAAAGCGCACCTGATCGGTTATGGGCCCGATGATGAGATCCCGGGCAAGGACCCCTTCGAGGAAGGTTTTCCCGACAGCGGTCCGGCGCAGGGACTCGACTGCTGTCACTGCAGATGGCGCCTCGATATAGGCCAGGGCGGACTCGTCAACAAAACTGGAGAGGTCGCCAAAACGGGCAGGTATGGTAAAGCGGGTTTCGGTATAGACACTGTACACGAGGGCGGCTGCCCCCAGAAAGGCCAGACTGGCCAGGGAGATGAGGATGGTGCGTTTCTTGTTCATCGGATGTTCCTCAAAAAAGGAAGTATCTGCGGCCAGTGGTCGCGGACGGGCTCGTCTTGAGCATATCATGAAGTGCGGGTTGCTGCAATTGCGCTCGACAAAGGACATGTACACCGTTTTCCGCAAGTATCAGCAAACGAAACGCGAAAAAGATTGTCTCATCATGCGCCGGCGTCCTGCTGCCCAAATGGTGTGCAGGACCGTTCTTGACTCGAACGACATGTGAACACATAATCAGGATATCCGGGTGAGCAGTAAAAACCACAAGAGGCGCACGCGTATGCCAAG
>JAKPMW010000460.1 GCA_029548715.1 Spirochaetota bacterium
CGGTTTGCATTCGAGCTACATGTGCAGGAGTACGCAACGATGAGACTCGTCCTCAGCAGCATCGTCGCAGGCATGCTGCTCGCAGCCTGTCTGCCTGAGACCGGAAACCCGCTCAAAGCCGGGCAGGACAGGTCACGAAACCGCGCTCCTGTCCGGGTTGGCCTTGTCCTGAGCCATTTCGGGCTGGGGGACCAGTCCTTCAATGACATGCAGTACAACGGTCTGATCGAGGCCTGGCGCAGGCACGAGATAGAAGCCACCTTTTGCGTCCCGGAATCCGCCTCGACGAGGGACATCCGCAGGGCCTTTGAAAAACTCCTGCATGAAGAGATGTGCAACCTGATCATCGTCGGAGAGGCCTGGCTCATGAAAGAGACTGTGATCGAGCTGTCCGGAAAAAACATGAGTACCGACTTTATCGTGTTTGACTACCACATCCTCGACAGGCCAAACATCATCACTGCGCTCTTCGCCCAGGAGGAAGGCTCGTACTCCGCCGGATACCTGGCTGCCCGCGTTTCCCGCTCGGGCCGGATCGGCTTTATCGGGGGTGTTGACGTGCCCATCGTCAAGGAGTTTGAAACCGGTTTTCTCCGCGGAGCCAGACGGGCCCGACCGGACATCCGGCTTGAAAGCACGTACATCTCCCGTCTTCCTGACTTCTCGGGCTTTGTCAGTCCCAAAAAGGGGCACGACCACGCAGTATCCATGTTCGACAGCGGAGTTGATATCATCTTCTCCGTCGCCGGAACAACCGGAAACGGAGTCATTCAGGCGGCGCGCGAGCGAAAGCGGCATGTGATCGGCGTCGATTCAAACCAGGATCATCTGGCCCCGGGAACAGTCCTCACAAGCATGATGAAGCGCCTTGACCGGGCCATTGTCAGCCTTGTCGCACAAAAAGTCGCAGGCACACTCAGGGGAGGGATTCACCACTTCTCCTACGCCAACGGAGGGATCAGCCTGACTGAAATGGAATTCACGAGGACCAATATTTCTCCGCTCATCCTGGCCGACCTGCGCCGGATTGAACACGAGCTGGGCGCGGGGGAATAATCCGGGGTTATTACAGGCCGGGGGCACACCAAATCCCGCGCAACACCAGGGGAGAAGCCCCCGCCCCGGCAATCCACAGCGAAGTACCACAGGGTAATGTAAGACACACCGGGCGTCAGCGCTATCCGGGTTGAGACAGCAGCACTTCTGCTCTATACTCCCTGAAGGGAACCCTTTCCCGGAGGAAGTGCATGCTGACAACCCGTATCCTTCTCGCTGCCCTGGTCTCTGCCGTTCTTGCAGCCACCCCGGCCCCCGCCCTCACCCCGACGGGAAGCACCACCATTTCGATTGCCAACGATTTTGAATCACGCCCAACCTTTTACCGGGCCAATGACTTTATTCCTCTGGATGGCGGAAAGTATATCTTCCTGGGAACAAGCGCAAAATTTGAAAAGCGGGCGGCTGTTCACCTGCTCAAGACCCAAACGATGGTCAAGATCAGCTATCTCCTGGCCGAGTCCATCTCCACCCAGCTCGGAGGAGGGCAAGTCCACTCCCTCATCCGCTACAACAGTGACCAAGGCACGATGACCCTCATCTGGGAGCGGGAAGAAGGCACCCGCAAAGAGTACCTCATCGTGCACGGCCGACTCGTCCATGGCGAAATCCTGCACAGGGAAATCCTGGCCCGGCAGGAAGGTAACGAGCTTTTGGCCATCCGCCCGACCGTCGGCCACACAGGAAGCGGCCCCTTCCCCCTTGCCGTCTCCCGCCAGCGTGAAACCGGGCGCTACAAGTACGAGGACGCGGCCCGTGTTTCGGTGTTCAGCGTTGCCGACAACGGCAGCCTGCGCCAGGTCTGTGCCTTCGAAACCCTGTACCGGCCACATACCCTGTTTGCCGGAGACGGAATGGCCTTTCTGGCCGAGTACTCCGAGGACAGCGAGGGTGGTGCCAAACCCCAGGGACACATCATCTCGCTCGCCAGCGGCGAACGACGGACCATCCCCGTCGACTACGTGATCTACGGGGCGACCTTTTCCCCGGACGGGACCCGCCTCTATGCAGCATCTTCGCTGAACGGAACCCTGAGCGAATACGAGACCAGCAGCGGGACCATGCGTTCCCGGATCAGCATCGGAACCCACGGTCATGTGCTCGGGTTCAGCAAGCCAGACACCCTCTTCTGGATCCGCAACGACGGGATCGTCTCCATTGCAACGGCACCGGCCCTGCGCATGACTGACTACCTGGCCTTCTCGTCGATCCGGCAGGACTTCTGGCACACCGACGGCTCCCTGCTCAGCGGGAAGACCGCCTGGGTGCGCAATGGCGACACACTCTGGAAGATGGATTTTTAAAAGCGGCTGCAGTCATGAAACACTCCGCGCCCTCCCACTTGGCCCGGCGTCGGAGTGCACCACTACGCGGCCCGCGCGCCAATCAGAGGGACTGAGGCTGTTCGCCAGAATACAACAGCGGCCGGAGGCACAGGAACTGAAAACCGCAAGCAGGAGCAGGCATCCGGCAAACAGGCATACCCGGCTGCACTGAAAAACACGCTCAACAGGGTGTTTCTCCATGCTCAGTTTCCGTTGCTGCCGAAAAGCATCTCGCTGAGGCAGGTGTCGTTATACTTTGTCCCCTTGTAGATGGACTCGATACGGAAACAGAAAATGTCATTGGCTTTCCGGGCCGGCAGCCGGCTGCGCAGGGAGGAGATATCGAAGACCTGCAACTCCCGGCTGTCAGCCAGAGCCAGTCGGCAAAACAGGCGCCCATTGTAATACACGACAAGGGATCGAACCCGGTTGTTTTCCATAAACAGGGCTTCGCTTTTGGCGTAGCCGTTGAGGATGGCTATCCGCCCATTGAAGGCATAGACCTCATCCGACCAGGCCTGGGCAAAGCGCCAGGTGACGCTCTGGCCAATCCCCCCGCTCGGGACAGCCCAGGCAGTCCCGGGCAAAAAATCATGCAGGTTGGCCGGTCCGTAGCTGCTGCCGGAGGCGGCCGGAAGGGATGCAGAAGCGGTAACAGGCCCGAGCCGGCCAAACCACATGCTGTTGGCCTCTTCGGCAAAAAAATCGGCCGCCTTGCGGATCTCGGGCCGGATCTCCGGCAAGGGTGGCTGCTGCTGGGCAAACGAAATCACTGGCAGACAGACAAGACACAAAACCATAGACAGGCTGCATTTCATGGCACTCCCCCTGATCTGGACGATGCAAGATACGACAAGTTTTCCCTGCAATCGTTACACAACGGATCTCCGGCGATTCCTTGACAGGCACCTGCAAATGCGTGCATAGTATTTCACATGGGTACAGACCGGGCAATGCACAGCACGGAGGAGGATGCCCCGGGTGATATTCCCGGAGCACCCATCCCTGCGCGGTATGACCATCTCAGGCCGGAAGATGCCTCCGCCGGCATGAATCCCGTTTCCGTCCATGCCGAAAACAGGGCCAGCAGGCCCGGATGGCACATCCAATGATGCAGCCCCGGATACTTGTCGCAATCCTCTCGCTCCTGTCCGTAGCACTGTCTGCCGAGCCAAGACCACTCCGGATCGGCATCGACCGCTCGGCCGCCCCGATGGAGTTTGAGCGCGACGGGGCACCCGCAGGCTTTAATGTAGACATGATCAGGGCAATGGCCGGACGGGCCGGCATCGAGGTTGAATTCCAGTTTCTCGAATGGACCACCGTCCTCGAATCCATTAAATCAGAAAAGCTCGATATCATGTTTGCCATGAAGACGCCCGAGCGGGAAAAAACGTACCTCTTCGGCAAACCCTTTCTTGATATCAGCGTTCGCATCTTCGTACGCGAGGATGTTTTCGGGATCTCCAGCCTGGCCGATCTTGA
>JAKPMW010000223.1 GCA_029548715.1 Spirochaetota bacterium
TGCTGCACACCGGCAAGGTGGATCGTGCGGCGCAGGCCTTCGGCTCTGCCAGCGAAAAAAACAGTGATGACCCGGCAGCGGCTCTCTGGCACGGGATCTGCCTGCTGACACTGGACAACCCGGCACAGGCCGAAAAGGCTCTCAACCGGGCCATCGGCGCGGCAGACGGGGCAACAAAACGGGACGCTGAGCGTGCCGTACATGAAATGTTTACCTGGTATTACGAACGGCAGAAATTCGAGGAGGCCGCCACCTGGGGAAAAAAACACCTTGCCATCGCCAGGACCCAGCCCAGACTTTTCCGCGCCCTTGGAATCGCCGCCTTCATGGCCGGACGCTACGATGATGCCCGGGACTGGCTGCCCGAAGCGCTCAAAAACGGCGGTGATGACGCTCTGGCACTGGCCCTGCTGGGACAGATCTATACGACTGACGGCAAATACGCCGAGGCCGAGGCCATCTTCCGCCGCTCGCTCAAGCTCAAGGAGACAGTTCAGGTCTTGTCCCAGCTTGGCAGCCTGTACCTTGAAAAACTCAAGCAGCCCGAGCAGGCCATCCCGGTCCTCCAGCGCAGCATCGAACTGCAGCCGGAGCATTACCTGGCCCGCTTCCAGCTGGCATCAGCCCTGCGGGCAGCCGGGCGGGACAGGGCCAGCGAGCTCGCCGCCTGGCGCGCCTATCTGGACTCGGCCGCTTCGATCACCCGCAAGGACCTGGCCGACCACGAGCTGCAGTACGTCAAAAAAGCCCGCGAGCGCGTAGCCGAACTGGAAAAGTGACCGGCCTCCCGCAGCTCCCGCACGGGACATCCCCTGAAAACCTCTGCCCCGGCTTGTCCCCCAAGCTGTGGCGCGGCTGCCTCAGGAGGCGCAGTATCCGCAGCTTGAGGGATTCATGATTTTGGGGAACAGTCTCCAGCCCAATCCATGCGTGTTGAAAATTTCGTATCTTTGTTGAACAAACCCCAACCTTGTAATGGAGGCTTCATCCACTATGTCCAATATCATCGAAGTCACAGCCCGCGAGATCCTTGACTCGCGCGGAAATCCCACAGTCGAAGTCGACGTCCTCTGCGCTGACGGCTCCTTCGGCCGCGCCGCTGTCCCCTCCGGCGCTTCAACCGGCGAACACGAGGCCGTCGAACTGCGTGACGGCGATAAAAACCGCTATCTTGGCAAGGGCGTCCTCAAGGCCGTCGAAAACGTCAACGAGATCATCGCTCCCGAACTGATCGACATGGATGTTACCGACCAGGCCTGGATCGACCGGACCATGATCGAACTCGACGGAACAGAGACCAAGAGCAAGCTGGGCGCCAACGCCATCCTCGGTGTCTCCATGGCCTGTGCCAAGGCCGCTGCGGACTACTGCGGGCTCCCCCTCTACGCCTACCTCGGCGGCCCCAATGCCCGCCTCCTCCCCACCCCGATGGCCAACATCATCAACGGCGGCGCCCACTCGGATGCCCCGATCGACTGCCAGGAATACATGATCATGCCCGTCGGCGCCAAGACCTTTGCCGAGGGCCTGCGCATGGTCGCCGAGACCTTCCACGCCCTCAAAAAGGTGCTCAAGGATCGCGGACTCTCGACGGCCGTCGGCGACGAGGGCGGCTTTGCCCCGATGCTGAAGGACAACGAGGAGCCGCTGCAGGTGATCATGGAGGCCATCAAGGCCGCCGGGTATGAGCCGGGCCGCGACAAGGACATTGCGATCGCCATGGATCCGGCCTCCAGCGAGTTCTACGATGCTTCCAAGAAAAAGTACGTTTTCAAGAAGTCCGACAAGCGCGAACTCTCCCCCTCCGAGATGGTTGATTTCTGGGAAAACCTTGTCAACAAGTACCCGATCATCTCGATCGAGGACGGCATGGCCGAAAACGACTGGGAAGGCTGGAAGCTCCTGACCGACCGCATCGGTGACCGTGTCCAGCTCGTCGGCGATGACCTGTTTGTCACCAACACCAAGTTCCTCAAAAAAGGTATCGACAGCGGAACGGCCAACGCCATCCTGATCAAGGTCAACCAGATCGGGACCCTGACCGAAACCTTCGAAGCCATCGAGATGGCCAAAAAGGCCGGTTATACCGCCATCGTGTCACACCGCTCGGGCGAAACCGAGGACTCAACGATCGCCGACATCGTGGTTGCCACCAATGCCGGCCAGATCAAGACCGGCTCGGCCTCCCGCTCGGACCGCATCGCCAAGTACAACCAGCTCCTCCGCATCGAAGAGGAACTGAGCGAGATCGGCAGCTATGCCGGCCGGGATGCCTTCTACAGTATCAAGAAGGTCTGACCACCCAATCGCTACATATTGTAGATACAAAGCCCACATACAACCGTATGTGGGATTTTTTGTGGTCAAAATTGTTGATACGTGCCTTCATTTGCCAAAAAATGTCTGCATGCACAAGGACAGCTCTTATTCTAAACCCCATGCGGGGGTAGTATCGCACATGGTTTTGCAATATCCTTATGCTACTCCGGGACTATCGCGCAAATTATTGTAATACACTACGCAATACGCCCGGAGTAGCATGACGGTATTACGTTTTAATCATCCCCAAGTGGGAAAAGTGCAAAGCCCCGGATGGCTGAGTGGGTCGTGTTTGTCTACAGGCAGCATATTGAGATAATTGATACTACTCCCAAACGGTCAAACTGATATATGGGACAAGCACATCCCGCTCGACCATACCATCCATATACGCCTGCATTGCTCCTATAGAAAAAGCCCGGCCGCCCTCCCTTCGGTCGTCCGGGCTTTTCGTTTTTCGTCACGTTGAACCTGTCATCTACCCCGCAGCCCCCGGCTTCGGTCTCTCCGTCTCCTGCGGAGCCTTCGGATCTGCTACCGGCTCACTGTTCGACATACGCCTGGTGCTGCTGCCTGTTCGCTGTATTACTGCTTGAAGGCAAGCCGGAACCCGACACCGAAATTCTCGATAAACGGGTAGCCGTAGCTGCGGTACCCGACCTGCAGGTAGTCCGCGCTATTGTTGCAGCTTCCGCCTCGTCCGATCCGGTTGAAACCGGAGGCCGGGCCGCGGTAATTGTTTTGTGCTGTTGTCGGCAGTGTGGCATACGAATCCCAGCACCACTCAAGCACATTCCCACTCATGTCATGTATTCCAAGTGCATTGGCACCCTTCGTCCCGACGGTCTTTGTCGTGCTTTCCGCATTGCCACTGTGCCAGGCAACCAGGCCCGTTGCCGTTGTATCCGTATAGGCTGCTGTCGCCCCGGAGGCGTAGTTGTACGGCGTCCAGCTTGAACCATCCTTGTAACTGGCGGCATATTGCCACTCACCCTCGGTCGGCAGGCGGTATCCCGTGGCATTCCAGTTGACCCAGGGATTGTCAAAACTGCCGGCCGTCGTGTTGATACTGCTGCCATAACTCCCGTCCTGACTATTCTTGATTGGCGTCGTCAATCCACTGTCACTGCAATAAACAGGGGTCAACCCCGACATCTGGCTGTAGGCATTGCACCAGACAATCGCATCCCGCCAGTTAATCGTCGTTACCGGCTCAAACTTGGCTGTCGTTGGAGCGGCCCCGGCTGTTCCGTCATGGCCTTCTTTCCCTGCATTGGCAAAGAGATACCCATGGGTCAATGCCCATTCATAT
>JAKPMW010000231.1 GCA_029548715.1 Spirochaetota bacterium
GCACGATCGCGGCGAAATGGCTTGGTCTGTAACAGTTTGTTGGTGAACAGCGTCCGCCTGGCGGAACAGGCGCACAGACCCGGGCAGGTGGGTCTGCCCGCACAAAGCAAGGTCCCCCTTGCGCAAGGCTTCTTGCGGGAACGATGCGGGACAGACAAGGCATGTACCAGCGAATGATAATCAGCCCCCGGGCTAAGCGCTCTCGCCGGTCAGGGCACGAAACACCTGGAGTGCATCCGCCGAAACATTGAGTTCGATCCCAAGCCACCATTGCTCGGCCGTAATGGACTGGACCCAGGCCACCCGCCCCTTCAGCGTCCATGCCCCGGCAGAATGCACCAGGGAGACAACAACCTTGTCATCCGTCTTCGGGTCCCGCAGCACCCCGCCAACGATGATCTTGATCCCGCCGACCGAGATATTGATGATCGAAACCACGCTGGCCGGGGTTTCGATCCCGTTCCGCGCCCAGTGACACTGACTGGCGGAAAAATCAATCCCTGCCCCGGCCAAGCGCTCCGGATCAACCCCTATCCGTGGGGCACGCGGCACCCCGGGTGGACTACTCTGCTCCATACATCCGTCCTCCGATCCCTGTACCGCCTCGAAACAAAGCTATGCACAAAGAGGGGAGGACTGGATAGATTTAATTGAATATACCCGCTGGTCTCAGCGCTTGTCCAGCTCGCCAAACACCTGCTTGAGGATATCCGTCACACGAGCCAGGGGCTGCTTGCGGATCTTGTATTCCTCGGCCTCAAGCTTTTTGAAAAGTCCAGCCAGGGCGCGATCCGTCACATAGCGCACAAGATCGGTCTGGACTTTTGTCACACCAGGGATCCTGTTGTACGTGGTGGTGATGTCCCGCCAAAGCGTTGTCGCATTGACCGCGTCCAGAGCGCCTTTGATATGCGGGCCAAAAGCGCTGATCAGGGCATTGGTCGTCTTGCGGCGAAAATACTCGGTCGCCGCATTGTCGGCACCAAAGAGGATTCCCCGGGCATCATCAAAGCTCATTGACAGGACCGCGTCGGTAATGATCTTTACCGCCTCGGCAACAGCACGCTCGGCCCCGCGGTTCATCTGGACAACAAAGTCATCCACCTTGCGGCCAAGCCCCAGCTGGCGCAGCTTCTGCTCGGCACGGACAGCATCCGGCGGGAAGAGCACGCGGACAGCAGCATCCCCATTAAACCCGTTATTGCGATTGAGAATACCGACAGCACTCTTTGTCCCCACCTTGAGGGCATCCTTGAGCCCCGAGACGATCTGCTGCTCGGAGAGACCCTTCCCCCCACCGCCGGTGTATTTTTCGATAGATTTGCAGGCGACTGCGCCCAGCACAAGCACCGTCCCGATTATCACTGCCAGCAGGCCATGCACCCGTTTCATGATATCTTGCCTCCTCCTTGTGGTTGTACCCGTCCAGTATATATGCGCCCCGTCCCGGGCACAAGGAAAATGAAGCGTGCATTCCCGGGCAAAACCGCAGGACCGTCAGGTCAGCGGGGTGACAGGAATGAACCGGCAGATGCGTCCTGCCCCGCAGAAGACTGTTCCCCAAAAAAACCGCCTGTGCTGAACATCCCGGAGAGGGATCTCCATGAGTAGCTTTCAACGGTTGGCAGGATCTGCCAAACATCTGGAGCATCAGAAAGGCTTCCCATGGGTGTCAAAAAACGGTCCGGTGCGCTCCCCGAGGGGCTCAAAACCTCAGATGAACAAGGGTTGATCGAACGCGTGTTCGAATCAACCCTCTGGAACTCACGCTTCCTCGTCCTCACCGCTGTCATCTTTGGCCTCCTGGGCTCGATGACGCTTTTTTTTATTGCCAGCGTGGACATCATCTCCATCGTGTTCGAGTCGATACGCTCCTATCTTGGTGGAGGACAGCACATCAAGCATGCCCAGGTGCTGGCCCAGATCATTGCCGCCATCGACCTCTACCTGATTGCCGTTGTCCTCCTCATCTTCAGCTTCGGTCTCTATGAGCTCTTCATCTCCCGCATTGATGTAGCCGCCAAACATACCAGCCTGCGCCTGCTGCAGATCCATTCGCTTGACGGCCTCAAGGACAAGATCACCAAGGTCATCATCATGGTCCTGATTGTGAGCTTTTTCGAAAAAGTCCTCTCGATGAACTACGCTACGCCGATGGATATGCTCTTTCTGGCAGCATCCATCTTCGCCCTTGCCGTCGGGCTCTACTTCCTGCGCAAGAGCAACCCCGAGGCATGAGGGCCTGTACTGTCTTTTTCAGTGCGGGTGAGGCCTCGGGGGACCGCCTGGCTGCCGGACTGGTACGGGAACTGGCAAGACTCCGCCCGGACTGGCGTCTCACCGGAATTGGCTCGGATGCCATGCAGGAAGCCGGGCTTGAACTCCTTCTGGACATACGCCACACCTCGGCCATCGGAATTACCGAATCCCTGGCCCGGCTTCCGTCCGCGCTCATCGCCCTCCGGCGGGCCAGGCGCCTGATCAGGCAAATCCGGCCCGACCTCTTTGTTGCGGTCGACTGTCAGGGAATCAACCTGATCCTGGCCCGGACAGCGCGGGCGGCAGGAGCGATCGTTGTCTACTATATTCCTCCACAAAATTTTCTCTGGGACGATATCCGGCGGGGGAGGGAGATCGTACGGCGGACCGATCTCATGATCAATCTTTTCGAAGAAGGCCACCGGTTTTACCAGCAGCTCGGGGCTCACTCGGTCTGTACCGGGCACCCCCTCTCCAGCCTGATCCCCCGGCGTGATCGTCAGTTCCCGGACCCGCTGAAGCCCACCATCCTCCTGGCTGCCGGAGCAAGAAAAAGCGAGCATCGGCGCTTCATTCCGCTCCTGTCTGCAGTCGCCCGCCGGATCATGGACAGATACCCGCAGGCCCGCTTTGTCAGCCCCGCGGCTGGCCCGGCCCATGCGGCCCTGCTTGCAAAGGCCTTCGCCCGCGAAGGGATCCCTGTCACAACCGGACCGGGAGTCACCCTGTTTGCATCCGCCGATGCTGCAGTCATCAAGTCAGGCACCATGGCCCTTGAGGCAGCCATCGCCGGCTGTCCCTACTGCGTGCTGTACCGCATCTCCCGCCTGTCCTGGCTGATAATGGCCAGACTCTGGGGGCTGTCAAAAAAACTGAGGTATGTCAGCCTGCCAAATATTCTCTCCCGACGCGAGCTGGCCCGGGAGTTCCTCCAGCAGGCGGCCACTCCGCAGGCTCTTGCTGAAGAGGCTCTGGCACTGCTGGACAACAGCGAGTACCGCAGCTCACGCCTCAGGGGACTCTCTGCCTTTCGGGAATCCCTCACACATGACAACCCCTGGCGTGAGGCAGCGGAGGCTATCTGTAATTTTTCCGAAAACCCGGCGACTGCCCCGCTCCAGGTTGTCTGCGCCCTCCTGCTGGCCGAGGACAATCTGCTCTACGCCTTCAGGCGGGCTGGTGGGAGTGAGGACGGACGCTGGGAGTTTCCCGGAGGACAGGTTGAACCCGGCGAAACACCCGAAACGGCCCTCCACAGGGAGCTCGCTGAAGAACTCGGGCTTGCCGTCAGGATTGTGCGCACACTGCCTCCGGTGAGCGATGGCCGCATCCGGCTCATGCCCTATCTCTGCACCCTCACCGGAGGACAGGGGTTTCGCCTGAGGGCGCACTCGGCGGTACGCCTGGACTCTGGGGAGGCCTTGCGCAGCCTGGACTG
>JAKPMW010000248.1 GCA_029548715.1 Spirochaetota bacterium
TCATGAAAGCGCATCCCGGTCACTGGCCGAAGGCTTGGAAGAGACATTGCTTTTGCATAAACTGGGGATAACCGGAGCCCTCAGAAAAACGCTTGCATCAACAAATCTGATAGAAAATCTCAATTCCAGGATCAAGGCACAGACGGCAAGAGTCCGTCACTGGCGAAACTCAAACATGGTCATGCGCTGGGTTTATACAGGCATAGCGGAAGCTGAAAAGGGATTCAGAAGAATCAAAGGTTACAAGGATATGAACTTGCTTGCTATACGTATTGAAGAATATCGTGAAAAAGGATTTATCTCGCTTGACACGTCAGCCGAGGTAGCATAGTCTACGAGCAGGAGTTCCCATTTTCAACAATGGATGGGACAAAGCCCGGATCTTTTCCACCAGCAAGCTTGACAGCCTCTTTTTCGCCGAAAGCCGGGGCACCGCCACCCGTGATCCGAAAACCATCACGTTTCACGAGAGTTTCGAAGCAGACACCCGGATTTTGGCCTTTTTGATCGATCGCCTTTTCGAGGATCTTTCGCGGGCGGGATACGCCGAAGAAGAGGGGCAGGAAATCGTGGTCGCCGTGGACGAGGCCATCACCAATGCCGTGCTCGAAACGATAAAGGCGACCGGCGAGGTGCTTGACAATTTTTCGGTCACCCTCAAAAAGGGGCCGCTCAAGATGATCGCCGTCAAATGGGAGATAACACCCGAGGACTTTACCGCTACTGTCATCGATCACGGTGCCGGTCTTGACCTTGACGAAGTCCAGCAGCGGACACCACAGACAGGGACCGGCGACTATCTCAACCAGGTGGACGACTACCAGCACAAATGCAATCTTTGCATGCGTGTCAATGGCCAGAATGTTGAGCTCAAGCGCCTTGGGGCCGGCCTCAAGATCATGGCCACCTTCATGGATGACATCTTCATCGACCTGATTGATTCCTGCGAAATCATCTCCTCAACCGTCAGCCACTGCACCACCGGGACCATTCTCACCCTGCATCGCAGCCGGCGACACCGGGCCGTCAGCGCCTGAAAACCCGCCGCAGGCGTGCAAGCGGGACTACTTTATTTTCAGCCGGCCGAATAGCATATTTTGTCATACGCGGCCGGAATGGCATATCCGGCGCAGAACCAAGGACAGCCCCATGAAAACCTACAAGAAAGCCAATGTTCTCAAAAACGTCTGCTACGATATCCGCGGCCCGGCGCTCCAGGAAGCGGCCCGCCTTGAGGCTGCAGGCGTCAAGATCCTGCGCCTGAACATCGGAAACACCGCGCCCTTTGGCCTGGATACACCTGACGAGCTGATTCAGGACCTGATCAAAAACGTGCGCAGCGCGCAGGGCTATTGCGAGTCAAAGGGCATCTTCTCGGCACGCAAGGCTGTCGTGCAGGAATGGCAACAGCGGGGAATGGACATCTCGATCGAGGATGTCTACATGGGAAACGGCGTCTCCGAACTGATCAAGGTCGCGGTCGAAGCCCTGCTCAACAATGGAGACGAGGTCCTTGTCCCTGCCCCCGACTATCCGCTCTGGACAGCCTCGGTCAATCTGGCCCGGGGCAAGGCCGTGCACTACCTCTGTGACGAAAAATCCGGCTGGCTGCCCGATATGGCTGACATCAGAAAAAAGGTCAGCCCGCGCACCAAGGCCATCGTAGTCATCAATCCCAACAACCCGACCGGAGCGGTCTATCCGAAGGACACTATCCTTGAGATCGTCCGCTTTGCCGAGGAGCAGGGGCTGATCATCCTCAGCGACGAAATCTACGACAAGATCCTCTATGACGGAACTGTGCATCACTCGCCGGCCTGTTACACCGACAAGATCCCCGTCATCACCTTCAGCGGCCTCTCCAAGGTCTACCGTGCCCCGGGCTTTCGCTGCGGCTGGATGGTCATCACAGGCAACAGGGAAATGGCCCGCGACTATATCGAGGGGATCAACATGCTGACCTCGATGCGCCTCTGTTCAAACGTCCTGGCACAAAACACGGTCCAGACGGCCCTGGGTGGACGACAAAGCATCTACGACCTGACAAAAACCGGCGGGCGCCTCGAACGCCAGCGCACCCTGGCCTGGGAGATGCTCAACCAGATACCCGGAGTTTCCTGCGTCAAACCCTCCGGCGCCCTCTACATGTTTCCCAAAATGGACAAAAAGCGCTACCCTTTCAAAAACGATATGGACTTTTTGCTCGGGCTGCTGCGTGAGGAGCACGTTCTGGTTGTTCAGGGAACAGGCTTCAACTGGCCGGATACCGACCACTTCCGCCTGGTCTTTTTGCCCGAGGAAGAACAGCTCAGGCAGGCAGTCCTGGGCATCGGGCGCTATCTCGCGAGCATCGCCCGCAGTTGAAATCGTTGTCTGGTGAACCGACTCCGGCGGGGCAGAGATGATCTCTACCGCCGGTTTTTTTGTGTCCGGAAAATACGCAGGACGGAACTGCCGTTTACTCTTGCCCGCCAGCGGATGCCGCCCGGCGGGCAATCTCTGCCCGCTCGGCCATAAGCTCGCGCACAAGCTGACCAAGTGTCCAGCCCGCATTGGTTGTCGTCAGGCCCGCAAAAATCACATCCGGCCCAAAAAGCCCCCGTGTCTGGTCGATACAGTGCGAGCTCTCCCGGCCGTCAAATCCCGCAAAAAACACGATCACGCTTCCACCGGCCTCGGGCAGACTCGCTGCTGCATCCGCTCCGGCTTCACCCGCAACGAGATCCTTGACCAGCCAGTCCCGCTGGTCCTGGCCGGCAGCGACAAATTCGGGCGCATCCTCATATCCGGCAAAGGCCGCCCGGACAGCCTGCCATCTTCCGGCATCAAGACCAATAATAACGACCCTGCGCATCAGCCCCCTCCTGTTCTTCCTTAATATCAGCACCCGGACCCGGGCGGGGCAACGCCCCCCTCAAAACCAGGCCAGCAGGTTCCGAATTTCGTCATGGGACTTCTCCTTGACGCGGACCGCCCGAGGACGTATCCTGATGGTACCACTCTATATAAAACAGGAGAAGATCATGAAACACATTGGTATCATTGCAGTACTCCTTCTCGTTGTCTTCGCGGGCGCAGTCCAGGCCGAAGACAGCAAGATCGGTCTCGACCTTGGCCTCGAGTATGACAGCTTTTACGCCTTCCGTGGCGGTCCAAACTTTACCGACCGTGTCGCTTCCGGTGTCATCCTGCCCTCCCTTGGCTATGCCGCCGGTGATTTTTATTTTCTCGTGGTCGGCGAAGTTGCCCCCTCCATCCTCGGAGTCAATACGATGAAGGATGACGGAAGCTATGGTGACGGCGCCAGCGCGCAGGAAAAGGCCTGGACCGGCATTGATTTTGGCGCCACCTGGAGCAAGGCACTTGCCAATGACGCTGTCAAAATCGGGGCAGAGGTCTGGTTCCTCCTCTATCCGAACTCTAAAGATCATTACGGCTACGATATGAGCTATTTCACAGGAATGGTCAGTGTCCAGCTTGCCAGCCTGCCCCTCGCCCCCAAGATCTCCTTTACCCAGGCCTTCAAACCGGACGACAACAACGGCAGCCGCAATAAAATGGAAGATCGCTATATCGCCCTCTCCTTCGGTGACAGCATCGAACTGGTCAAGGACTCATCCAGTCTCGACCTGGGGGTAAACATTGGCTACTGGATGGACAATACGGACAAGAAGGACCTCTCTGCATTCAGCGATGTCATCGGCAGTGCCAAGTACAGCGTCAGCGTTGCCAGCGGCGTCACCCTCTGGAGCTCGTTCAACATGGGC
>JAKPMW010000263.1 GCA_029548715.1 Spirochaetota bacterium
TCGAGGCCGAAAGCATACATCTTGATTCGACTCTTGCTGTGCCCCTCGGGTTGATCCTGACCGAACTGCTGATCAATGCATCCAAATACGCGTATGCAGCGGGTGGCTCGGGAGAAGTCCGGGTTGCCTGTCTGCGCGAGATGGGAAATATTGTGCTTCGGGTTCAGGACCAGGGGGTTGGCCTTGCTGACGGATTTGATCCCGAGCAGGCCTCAGGCCTCGGAATGAGGCTTGTGACTTCGCTTTCCCGCCAGATCGGTGGGCAGTTTACCATTGATGGCTCGATGGGAACAGATGCAAAACTGGTCCTTCCGCTTCCCGCTCAGCGCAACCCGGCCTGATCCGGTACGGCCAGCATGCCGGCTGCAGCCTCAAGCCAGAGCCTGCGGGTGGCTTCATCCGGCCAGGGTGTTCCCGGACCGCTGGATTGTGTCCGGCAGCCTGCATTCCGTTCAACCAGGCGCAAATACCGGTTCAGGCTGCGCAGCATTCTGGCAGCATGGGACTGGGGAACCCGCTCAAGCTCCCCGATGATCCGCAGGGAGGCCATCAGGCGGGCCGGATCCGCCATGCTGCGCGGGATCTGCTGCGCCTCGATTCCGCTCCAGAACGCATGCTCTGAAGCGGTGGTCAGCCAGTCTGCCGTGTCCCTGCCGAAGAGCCGCTCGAGCCCGGTCTTTAGCCCTGGCTCCGTCCTGCGTGCTGCGAGAAACACGGCGAGCGGATTATCCGTTGTTTCAAGGGGCAGGGGCGGGGCAGCCTGGCTGGTATCGACAGGTGTGTCTCGCAGCCCGGCCAGACGGGCTCCCGATTCAAATCCGTCGGCGACGGCCCTGTCGGCCGTCCAGACAATGGCTGATGGTGAGGCCAGGATGCAGGGCCGGGTCATTGTGATCAGGCGTTGCCCCAGTTCGAAGTCTTCGCCGTCCTCAAGCATTCCGTATCCCCCTGCCTCAAGCAGCAGATCAAGCCGGGCAGCGAGTTGCGGGGCCCCGAGTCTGGCCCGTGGGGCACCAGTGTACTGCCTGAGGACCTGGTCAAGCAGGAGGGGAATGTGCTGGCGGGCGTGGGTGGCAAGAATGGCGGGATCGGAAGCGAACGGAACGTAGAGCATGGGGAGTACGGCCATGCGGACGGATGCATCGGCAAAGGTCCGCTGGATCTGGACAGCAAGTCGCGGGCCATAGCGGCAGTCCGCATCGGCCGAAAGCAGGATGACGTCCTTTTCCGGTGTCCCCTGAGTGATGCGGGCAGCGTACTCGATACCAAGCTGGCGCAAAAGCCCCATGTTTCTGGCATGGCCGTTGCTGAGATCAAGCAGGTGGATGCTGAGGGCGGAGTCCTTGATCCTGCCGGCTTCAGTCCTGAAGGCGGACTGGTGGTCAGTGTCAGCAGGGAAAGTCTGGCCGGAAGCCGCGAGCGGGGAAAGCCAGGAGAGTGCCGCCTGATTGTCCTCCCAGACCGGAGTGGTAAAGGCGAAGTCCGATTCACGATTGTTGATGATCACAACCACGTCAAGCGTTGTTCGCTGGCGGGCCAGACTGAGGAGAAAT
>JAKPMW010000280.1 GCA_029548715.1 Spirochaetota bacterium
CTTGACCGTCGTCGGCTCGCCACCATGCTCACCGCAGATACCGAGCTTGATGTTGGGGCGGGACTTCTTGCCGTACTCGATGGCGTACTGCATCAGGCGACCGACACCGGCCTGGTCCAGGACCTCAAAGGGGTCGTAATCATAGATGCCCTTGGAGACATAGTCCTTGAGGAACTTGCCCGCATCGTCACGGGAGAAGCCGCAGCCCATCTGGGTCAGGTCGTTGGTTCCGAAGGAGAAGAACTCGGCCTCTTTGGCGATCTCGTCGGCCGTCATGGCAGCCCGCGGGACCTCGATCATGGTTCCGATCGAGATATCGAGCTTGGCAACCTTTTTGGCCTTTTTGACTTCGTCGATCACGCGCAATGCAATGGCCTTCTGATCCTCGAACTCCTTGATGTTTCCGATCAGGGGGATCATGATCTCGGGCTTCGAGCCGGGAACAGCAATGGCCGCCTCGACAATGGCGCGCACCTGCATCTCGGTCACTTCGGGATAGGTGATCCCGAGGCGGCAACCGCGATGGCCGAGCATCGGGTTGAACTCGTGCAGGTCCTCGACCACGCGCTTGACAACGGAGGGCTCGACACCCATGGTCTTGGCCATTTCCTTCTGGCCATTTTCGTCCTGGGGGAGGAACTCATGCAGGGGCGGATCGAGCAGGCGGATGGTGCAGGGCCGACCCTTGAGCTCCTTGAAGATCCCGGTAAAGTCCTTGCGCTGCAGGGGCAGAAGTTCCTTGAGGGCCTGGTTGTACTGCTTGAGCTTGGGAGCCAGTTCGGCTTCGAGCTTCTTCTTTTCGTCGCCTTCGGCCAGCTCAAGGTCCTTGCGCAGGCGCTTGACATCCTCGGCCACGAGGATCAGGCGGCGGAAGGACACAATCCGGTCACCCTCGAAGAACATGTGCTCGGTGCGGCAAAGCCCGATGCCCTCGGCACCAAACTTGACGGCGACCGCCGTGTCCTTGGGTGTATCGGCATTGGTGCGCACCTGCATCTTGCGGTACTTGTTGGCAAGGTCCATGATGGTCTTGAAGGGACCGGCCAGGCTGGCTTCGACCGTCTTGATCTGGTCCTTGTAGACCACACCGGTTGAGCCATTGAGGGAGACCCAGTCACCCTCCTTGACCGTTACGCCACGAGCGACGAATTTTTTGGCCTTGTAATCAATGGCGAGGTCACCGCAACCGGCAACGCAGCACTTGCCCATCCCGCGGGCAACGACAGCGGCGTGGCTGGTCATTCCACCGCGGGCGGTCAGAATACCCCGGGCCACGTTCATTCCACCGATATCCTCGGGGCTGGTTTCGATACGGACGAGGATGACCTTTTCGCCCTTGGCTGCCCAGGCTTCGGCATCATCGGCAGAAAAGACCACACGGCCGGTGGCAGCGCCCGGTGAAGCGGGCAGACCCTTGGCCAGCTGGACAGCGGTCTTCTCGGCCTTGGTGTCAAAGATGGGGTGCAAAAGCTGGTCAAGCATCTTGGGTTCGACACGCTTGAGGGCTGTCTTCTCGTCAATCAGCTTTTCCTTGAGCAGGTCAGCGGCAATCCGGATGGCAGCGGCAGCGGTGCGCTTGCCGTTGCGGGTCTGGAGCATGTAGAGCTTGCCCTTTTCGATCGTGAACTCCATGTCCTGCATGTCCTTGTAATGCGTCTCGAGCTTTTTGCGGATGGCATCCAGCTCCTTGAAGCACTGCGGCATGGCTTCCTCGAGTGAGGGGAAGTTCTTTTTGCGCTCGACCTCGGCGACACCGTGGTTTTTTGCCCATTCCTTCGAACCGGCGGTCGTGATCTGCTGCGGGGTGCGGATACCGGCGACGACATCCTCGCCCTGGGCATTGATCAGATACTCACCATAGAAGTAGCGGTTTTCGCCGGTAGAGGGGTCACGGGTAAAGCAGACACCGGTCGCGCTGTCGTTGCCGGCGTTGCCGAAGACCATCGACTGGACGTTGACGGCTGTCCCCATCAGGCCGCGGATGTCATTGAGCTCGCGGTACTTGCAGGCGCGGGGATTGTTCCAGGAGCCGAACACGGCATTGATGCCGGCCCAGAGCTGCTCCATCGGATCTTCAGGGAAATTCTTTTTGGTGACCTTTTTGAACAGTTCCTTGTACTTGGCGATGACCTCCTTGAGGTCTTCGACGGTCAGTTCGTTGTCAAGCTTTTTGCCCTTGGCCTTTTTGACCGAGTCGAGGGCATGCTCGTAGTCATGGTGGGGAACACCCATCACGACATCACCAAACATCTGGATGAAGCGGCGGTAGGCATCGAGGACAAAGCGCTCGTTTTTGGTAAGATCGATCATCGCTTTGACGGTCTCGGTGTTGAGCCCGAGGTTGAGCACCGTATCCATCATGCCGGGCATGCTGGCCGCTGCGCCCGAGCGGACCGATACGAGCAGGGGATTGGGCCCCTTGCCGAAGGTCTTGCCCGTGTCCTGCTGCAGACGGTCGAGCTGGGCCTTGACCTCGCCCTCAATGGTCTTGAAGAGCTTTTCCTTGCCGATCTTGTAATATTCGGCACAGGCCTCGGTCGTGATGGTAAAGCCGGGGGGCACGGGCAGGCCGAGCTTGCACATGTCGGCCAGGTTTGCGCCCTTGCCGCCGAGCAGGTTTTTCATGCTGCCGTCGCCTTCGGACTTGCCGGCACTAAAAAAGTAGACGTATTTTGCCACTGATGTCTTCCTCCAGGATTGTTGGTCGAATGTTCCCGGAAGCACCATCGCATGTTTGACGAGGGCGGACCACCGGGACTCCGGGACTTGGTAAAAATTATATCCAAAGGGGATCAAAAAGCAAATTTCTTCGCGCGGCACCTCACGGACGCAGCCTTGTGCGCCTGCTGCTGTTCCCCGCAAAGAACCTGATACGGACAAAAGTGACTTCGCTCTTGCCCGCCGTCCGTCAGACCGGCGGAATCCTGGCCAGGTCATGCGGAAAATCGGTCAGCACCTCGCAGCCCTGTACGGTCACCAGCACCATGTCTTCAAGGCGGATGCCATAGCGCCCGGCCCGGTAGAGTCCGGGCTCGACAGTGACAAGCATGCCCGCCTCAAGCATCTCTTCCGATTTCCATGACAGGCGGGGCGCTTCGTGGATCTCGAGCCCGACGCCATGTCCGAGGGAGTGGCCATACAGCCCGAGGACCCGCTCCTCCTTGAACCAGGCCCGCACGACTTCGTCCGGTCCGGCTGCAGGAATGCCGGCCCGGATGGCCGCCTTGCCCCGCTCTTGCGCCTCAAGGACCCGGGCATGCATGGAGAGGAGCGCGGCGGGTGGCTTCGTCCCGCAAAAGACAACCCTGGTAAAGTCCGAGGCGTAGCCATCCACAAAAAAACCGATATCAAACAGGACAGGCTCGTTGACCGCGACTTTGCGCGGCCCGGCAACACCGTGAGGGCGCGCACTGTTGGGCCCGGAAGCGACGATCAGGTCAAACGAGGGGCCGCTGGCACCCTTCATCCGGCAGTAAAACTCAAGCCGCGCCGCCAGTTCGCGCTCGGTCACCCCGGGACGTACCGCAGGCGCAATCCAGGCCATTGCTTCCTCGGTCAGGGCCAGCGCCCTGCGGACTGCAGCGATTTCTTCCCTTTCCTTGATGCGCCTGAGCGGCATGAGGGGAGAGGGAAGAGGCGTAACTGTCGCAGGAGAGAGCGCTGCACCCCAGGCCTTGAGCGTGGCAATGCATGTGGTTTCCTCTTCCATGGCAATCTGCGGGCAGCCCGCAAATATTTTCTCACCAGCCACTATCCGCTCCGGCCGGTCCATCCTGCACAGCAGCCTGAACTCAGGCGCAACCTCGTCCCTGGCCTGCTCTTCGTAGCGGGGATCAGTCACAAACCATGCCCCGGATTGCGTCACACAGGCGGCCCCGCTTGTTCCGCTGAAGCCGCAGAGCCAGAAGAGATGAGGCTGTTCGACAATCACGAGCGGTTGCGTCAGGATGGCCTGAAGGCGCCGCAGACGGGCCGCCCGGACACGATGTGCCGGGCGCAGTCCCCGCTCTCCCCGTTTTGCCCCGGATGTCATCAGCGGCCTGCCCCGCGCACCGCAATCCCGTCAAGAAACCGCTCGAGATCAGCGACCATCCGCCCCACATCCGTGGCAACGGCATCAGGCCTGGCCAGGGCAACCAGGGCCTCGTCAATCATCCTGTCAACACGCCTGCGCTCATCCAGCACCATCAGCGCAAGCAGGCTGTCGGCCCTCCCGATGGCTGACGCGATCCGGCTGCGCATGCCAGGCTTCCAGTCTGTCTGGATCGCCTGCCGCTCGCTGCCAGGCCGGGTCTGGTTGGTCCGCACAACCGGAAGGGCAATATCAAGATCCGGCAGATCCACTATCCGGCTGATAATATTGGTACGCACAGTTGCCCTGCGCAGCACGGTAAACACCTCGACCACAGGCCGGCCGGCCACAATATTGGTGACAGAGCGGACAAGGGGGCGATACACCGGATTGGTCAGGACCACAGGTCGCGGATTGGTCTTTGGCACCTCGATGACGAGGGGCCCGAAAAAATTTGTGCTGAGACTGCGCAACTCGTCACTTGACGCCGGCTGGATGGTAATCTGCCGCTTCATGCTGGCCGTATGCAGTTGCACGCCTGCCATCCCCGACACGGTCACAAAAAACTCAAACGATCCCTTCGAGCCGCGTTCGGCCTGGAGATTCCAGCGCACCTGCTGGCTCGCATTGCGGGCCAGCCTGGGAAACACAATCGCCTGGTTGGTGGCCGCGCCCGGCACTCCCTGGACAATGCTGAAATTGGACGGCATCGAAATCGAGAGCCTGCAGTTTGAGAGGACAGATGGTCCCACATTCTGGATATCCGCCGTCATCCCGAAGGGAAGCCGGTCATCACCGGACGCACTCCCGCCCAAAACCATGCTCCAGATATTACCCTTGAACTGCTGAACCCCGTACATCCCGTACAGGGTGGCAATGGTCCAGGACCCGGCGGGTTCAACCGGTCGCGAGTCGTAAAACAGGGCAACCGCACTGTCCCGGCTTCCAAACAGGGATTGTCTGAAACTCTCCCCCTGCTCGGTCAAAAACCTCCAGGGATTTCTGGAGAGTCTCCTCCAGGCGGCAAAAACAATCCTGTCTGGCGGGATGACACCCGGTCCGCGCAGGGTACCCATCGCTCGAATCCGGGGGTTTTTCAGATCGTCATAGGAATACCAGTACTGGGGAACAGAAGCATCGCGGAATTCGTATTCGCTGTCAACCAGACCATGGCCGGGTACCTGATAGGGGATACCGTCCACATCACCAAGGGAGGGATCGAGCAGGATCCGGATCCCGACAGTCAGCCGCCTGGACGACAGGTTGCGAACCCTGTAGGCAATGCTGGCCGAGTCCGCCACCTCACTGGCCGGACTCTTGACAAGGGTCAGGATCTGGGTCACCTCGCAGTCATCCCTGCGCCAGACAGCCACGACTGAATCGTTGGTCAAGACGGGACGGGTCACAAATTTTCCATCGTCGCTTCCAAACTGGTAGACATCGCTCCCCCCGTCCAGGGCGATCGTGGTGTAGCTTGTCGAAGGTGTTGCGTCGTACAGGAGAAACCGGTTGTCATCCGCTTCGGTAAACGGGCTCCCCCCCGTCGAGCGAATGGTAAACCGGCCCGTCTCCCTTTCGACAAGCACCTCGATATATTCATTTTTCAGGCTGACCCGCTCTGCAGCGGCAATGGAAACAGCGCAGAGGAGCACCAGGCCGGCTGCAAGGCTAACGGTTTTCAAAGTCCTTCAGCTCCTTCTCACGTTTGTCCAGCGCAGCAGCCCTGGTGTCAAGCGCCTTTTCCCGGGTATCAAGCTGCTGCTTGCGGGCCAGAAGTGTGTTTTCGGTATCAAGCACCCGCTGACGGTCTATCTCCAGCTTTTTTTCGGCGTCAGCCAGCAAGCGTTCCCGTGCTTCAATCCGGGACTCCCTCTCGTCAAGCGCCCGGCCCCGATCCTGCAGCCCCCGTTCCCTCTCCTGGAGTGTATCCGCAGATTGAACCGAATTCACGCCCGATCGCTGCGCAGGCTCCCGCACGCCGGCAGTCCCACCCCCTCCAAGGATCAGGCGGGCCAGGGGAACCCGGTCTCCCTGGGGACAATCCGTAATGATCCGTCTGAGCCAGTGCCCGGCGTCGGCTGGCCGGCCGGCTTCAAGATAGACAAGTGCCACACCCAGCAAGACATCATCCGCGAGGGGATGCCCCGGCCAGCGGGACAAAAATTCGTTATAGTAATACAGCGCATTGGCGGATTTTCCCAGCCGGGCCAGCGCCTCGGCGTAAAAATACCGGGCCACTGCCCCGGTGTTTCCCGTCTCCAGGGCAGCTTCACCCAGCGCACCGATCGAATCGGCCAGCGCTCCGGCCCTGAGTGCGGCGATGCCCTGCATCAGGGCCGGACTGCGCCGCATGGCCTCATTGATCAGCGCACCGCCCTCATCCGGCAACTGGCGCATGGCTGAAACATCCAGCCCTGTCCTGGTATCCCCTCCGGCCACACTGGCCATGAGTGAAACAAAAAGCATTGTCAGTGCAAGTCCGGCCAGGATCATCCGTCGCTTTTTCACGATCTGGTTTCCTCCGCAGTATGTTGGATCAGCCAGTCCAGGGCATGGCGATACCCGTCAGCCCCGAGACCGACAATGACCCCGCAGGCGATATCAGACAGCCATGAATGGTGCCTGAACGCCTCGCGGGCATGAATATTGGAGAGATGCACCTCGACAAACCGCAGGGAGCGCGCCAGAATGGCGTCCCGCAGGGCAATCGAGGTATGGGTAAAGGCCCCCGCATTGATGATGGCCCCGCTGGCACCCGCTCCGTGTTGCTGGACAAAATCCACGAGCACTCCTTCATGATTTGACTGGATATCAAGAAGTGTAACACCCCGCGACAATGCCGTCTCTTTCAGGCCCGCAACAATGTCGGCCAGCGTGGCACTCCCGTAGATCTCCGGCTCCCGCTGGCCGAGGAGATTGAGGTTGGGACCGTTGACAAGAAGGAAAGTGCGCATTTTTGCCTATCAGCTCCAGCATGGTTTTCCGATACAAGGTACAGACAGTAGTAGTATCGGCAGACTGACCCCTCTTGACAAGAAAGCGCACACGAAAACATGGCACGCCCGGTAAAAAGACGCTCACAGACAGCCTCCAGGCGCAGTGGATGCCTTATCTGGCTGATCCCACTCACTCTGGGCCTGATTGTCCTCGCCGCAAATCCCCCGGTACTGAAGGAACTGGGCCGCCTCCTCTCGGGAGCAACGGGCCAATCCACTGCCTCTTCCACAAATGCACGCTCCGGGCAGACAAACCGGACTCTTTCCACCTCAGAATCGGCCGCCCCGCCCACCCTGCGCCGTCTGCCGGACACCAGTGAGCTTGAGGCCATCATCAGCCAGGATATGCGGGAGCAGGAAAGGCGCATCAACGAGGGCCTGGAAAAAAAATCCCCCGCACGGGAAAAGGAAGGGCAGACCCATCAGGTTCAGCTCCATTTCGCCCGCTACGATGCCCCCCACGACCAGCTGGTCCTGACACCCGTGCGCCGGACCGTCAGGCAAAGCGAGACTCCGGCCCTGACCGCCCTTGTATCCCTGCTTGAGGGACCCTCGGCCGACGAACTGAAAGCCGGATATCGCTCGCTCATTCCACGCGGTGTCCGCATCCGGCGGATGCATGTTGAAAAGGGAATCCTCATCCTTGATGTTTCGCGGGAATTCATCCATAATCAGACCCTGGGGCAGGAGGGCCTGATCTTGCAGATCTACCAGGTGGTCAACACCATGACGGATTTCCCCACTGTGGACGGAGTCCGCTTTCTGGTCGAGGGCAGGATTCTGCCCTCTGCAGGAGGGGACGGAGTTCCCCTGGACAGGATCTTCCGTCACAATCCGCGCCCCCTGGGAACCCGCTGATGCGCGTTGTGCAAACCCTTGCCCGCTGGCTGATCTGGCTGGTGGGTGCGGGGTGCGCAGGAACCATCGCTCTCGTTGTCCTCTGGCTCTTCATGCGGCAGTCCCCCTGGGATTTTGTCAGCCCCGAAACTGCCTCAGTCGTCATTCTCCGGGAGGGCCTCGCCCAGCGCAGGCAAGTCAGCCTTGTCAACCCGGGAGCAGGCGACATTCTCGCCACACTCGACCAGGTCCGGACCCGGGAACAGGAATTCTCCCGCTTTCTTGAGCAGATTGACTCTGAAATCTTCATCCCGATCTCGCCGGCTGGCGAAAGCCTGATCATCGCGAATGCCGGCTGGAAGGCGCTCTTCGTCCGTTCGGGCATCCTTGCGGCACGCAGTGTGTATAACCCGGCGGATGACATCCACTTTTCGCTGAGTGAGCATTCAGCCGGCGGAGTGGACAGCACCATCTACCATATCAGGATCAAGGGCATGAGAAATTCGCTCTCCATTGCCCTCGTGCGCAATATCCTCCTTGTCGCCGCGTCCCCCGGACCGATAACCGCAGCGATCAGGCACTGGGGTGCCTCCGGCACCCGGTCGACACTCTGGCCGGGTCTCATGGCAGGCATGCAACAGCGTCCGATGACCGTTCTCTCCAGGACTCCCGAACTGGCCCTGCCCCTGCCCTGCCTGCCCGCAGAGACACTCCACGTCACGGGCACAGCGTGGAGCATTCAGGCAGACCGGGATCTTGCCAGCATCGAATCAGTCACACTGTTTTCAGGGGGAACAAACGAGGGCCGGGGACTGCAACGCCTGCTTCATTCCAACCAGTACCGGCCGACAGCACCCGCCCTGCTTCCCCGTGGCACAACCCGTCTGAGGAGTCTGCTTTTTGATGATCTTGAAGAACTCCTCACGGCCCTTGGGCCCTGCAACAGGACAACAACCCGGCAGCATCCGGGCCTGATTCATGACTGGGCAGCCAATGAACTGGCGGTCTTTTTCCATAAAGGAAAGCGCTTTGTCTATCTCAGGGTTGTCGACCCGCTTCGTGCGGCGAGTGCCCGGCATGCTCCCGGAGATTCGGCCAGGATTCTGACCAACAGCAATGGATGGGCCATCCGTCGTCCGGGCATTCCGGCGTTTATCCAGCCCCTCGCTGACCTCCTCTCACCCGGCAGACCGACACCCTGGCTGGCGCACAAGGGAGAACGCTTTGTTTTCGGACAGGACGCAGAGGGACTGCTCGCCCTCGTGAATGCAGGGGCACCCTCCCTGGCAGAGAGCCTGCAACCCGATACAAGGGATATTGTGCTCAGACGCTGCAATTATTCCATGCTTGATGCAAGCGGAGCCCCCCCGCCCCTGCCGTCCCTGATTCTTGGCCTCATCCACGACCAGTACGGCCCCGGTCGGGTCATCGCCGGGGCACTGACCAGTGCAGACGGACGGCTTCATCTCACCCTGCGTATCGACAGGGAACCCAGCGGTCAGGCAAACATGGCACACACGTCAAACACGACCGCTCCGGCAAAATGAAGGACAAATCCGGGCCAGATTGATCCGCTCTTCCAGGCAAGCACCCCAAGCAGGACCCCGCTGGGAATGGTATAGTACAATTCCACCCCCGGCTTGGTGCTGTGCAGCAGGACATAGGGCAGCATCTGTATCCAGACCGCATGCCAGCCCAGTCCGAGCCTGAGCAGTCCCTGAAGCATGAATCCCCTGAAGAAAAATTCCCAGGAGAGCATGTAGAGCATCCGCAGGAATTCAAAAAGGACAAGCAAACCCAGCGCTCCCCAAAAAACCGAGCGCGAGCGCGTTTCCATTTCGGCCAGTTCGGTCTTTGCCTTCTCGTGGACAGCCTGGGCGGCCGGGTCCTGTTTTTGAACATCTGTCCGGGTGGCAGGTCCGGCGATTGCGTTTTTGCGGGACTCGATCTGCCGGGCAAGTGTTCCCATCTGCACGCGCTCGCTGCGCAGGCGCTGAAGATAGGGATAGTGCCGGCGAAACCCCTCAGTCGTGGCAAAGGCGTATATAAATGGAAGCATGAAGCAGAAAATTATGACAAGCGTCTTCCACCATTGCCTGAGACAACCCGGGGAAAGGCCAAAGTCATTCCAGGCGATCTTCAACCCGGCTCCGAGGGCCCTCCCAATCCGGCGTCCGGAAGCCTGCCAGTTCGAAATCACAAACCAGAACCAGAGCGCCCCAAACGGAAGCACAAACTGGTAGAAAAAGGCAGGCACCCGCCTGAGGTAGCGGTCGACAGCATCCGGGTCGGCGACAAAGCCTCCAATTGCCCTTAAAACAGGCTGGAAAATATCGGCAAAAAGCGGGGGCTGCCCCCTCTGCATCCGGATAATCTCGAGGGCCTTGGTCGCCAGAACCAGAGCGATAATCAGATACAGCCAGGCGGCAGGCCTGGTCAATTCGCGGCCCACTTCGCGGAGGTAGCCCCAGAGTGTGCGAAACCCGACCGGCTCATTCTCCCTGCGCATCAAAGACTCCTTGTTCGAGGGCATTTATCAGAAAAGCAATGATGTGCTGGGTAAAATCGATCTGCTGCCGGTGGTCGGCCGGCCCGGCACGAAACCCGCCCAGCGCGGCAACGGGGTCAGCGTACAACATGGCGGTAGCCGGCTTCACCTGCTGGGAGAGAACAAAGCGTGAGGTCTCAAGCAGCGCCCTGCGATACCGCTCTGCCCGTGCGGGATCATCCCGGCGGGCCAGGGCGAGGGCACCGGCAATCCCTTCACACTGGAATCCCGCCGCATGGGCCAGGGGAACAAACCATTCAGGTGCCCCGTATCCGCCGCGATAATCCGGGAAGGGCCAGTCCCCGGTATACAAAAAATCAATCATCGAATCAGCGCAATCATAGACAAACGGTCTCCAGCGTGCAATCAGACCTTCGGAGATCAGCCCTTCGGCCTCGGGAACAGCCTGCATCTCCCATGTAAACGGAAACATGTAATAGCGGGACAGGAAAAAGTCCCAAAACGTCTCGGCCTGGACCCGCATGCCCCTGACAAACTCGTTTGTGTATCCGCCAAAAAGCCTGCTCCCCCGGGCCAGCGCCCAGAGGGCCTGCCCGCTGAAATTCTGCCCGTGATATACCTCGTCCCTGCGATCCGGAGGATGAAAGTAATGGCAAAAACTGCCATCACTCTTTTGCATGTATGCAATAAACTGCAAGAGATCCCGCAGGAGGGGGTCCTCCCGGGCATCGACAGAGCGGCGACGTTCACTGAGAGCCAGGGCTGCAATTGCCGCAGTCCCCAGCTTGACCGGGCCATCCTCCCGGACCGCCCGCCCTGCAGGGGCCGCAATCAGCCTTTGCCTGATGTATTCCAGGGCACGATCAGCAGCCCCGAGATACCGCGCATCCCGAACATGCCCGTAGATCCGGTACAGAGCCAGCATCGAACCGGCATGCCGCGGCATGCTGTACCCGCTCTTGTCGATCCGCCCGGAAAACGGCTCATAGCGGTATGAAAATTCGCCCGACGAATCCTGCTGGCGAACAAACCACTCCCCGGCCGCCCGCATGGCATTCGTGATATCCTTCCTCAGGGGGTATCGTGAGGGAAGAACGCTGTTCCGGTACAGCGGGGTCAGATCAGCAACTGCCCTCTCCGGTCCGAACCGGGCGTACCACGTCGATGTCCTGAACCGGGCCAGCCGTGCGCCCGCGGGCATGCGCGCAGTCCCCGGCCTGAGCCTGGGCAGCCGCCCCAGGGCCACAGGGTTGGCAGTGAGAGCCGGGACAAGGGCGCCCACGATCTTGCTGAGGGAGAGTCCAAACCTGAAGGGAATAAACCCGAAAGGCTCCCCGCCCGCCCAGAGCTCGTTGCCGCCCTCCTCCGGCAGAAACCAGGCCTGCCGTCCTCCGCTGTCGCGCAAGGCGATTCCATCAAGGCCCTGCTGGACTGTCAGACTCCAGAAGAGGGGCCCGTCCCCTGCAAGGTCCTTGACCGGTCCGGCAAACGACAGGAGCGCCTCGCGATACCCTTTCACGTTGGTCGCCGCAAACGCCTCGAGAACAGAAAGGAGATTCGCAAGAGCAGCACGACCATTGGCCCCCGCTGCGCGAAACCAGCGCTCCCTGTCAAGCTGGAGAAAAACGGCCTGCACCCCTGCGCCGGCCAGATCAGGGCTGGCGGCCGGATCTGGCATGCCGGCAAGCCGGTCCCGAATGGCCTGCAGCACAGCCCGCGCCTGCCCTGGCGTAACGGCAGGCGTCTCCGGCGGCCTTCCGGCATTCCATGCCAGAAGGAGGTATACAGCAAGTACGACCAGCGCGAGCGCTACCATCAGCCGAGCCTTGTACATAGCCCCCCCCTTGTTGTCTGCAGGCTCATCAGCATATCAGGCTACAAGGCGCTTGACAAGTGGCAGGGACGCTCACCATACTGCGGAAATGAAGACCACGTGCGGCCATCCTGTCATCGCCCTGATCAATCTGGCCCTCGGACTCGTATTTCTGTTCTTCTTCGTTTTCGTGATTCCCGCCCGCTATCCCCTTGTCACCCTGTTTTTCACAGCACTCGGGGCCGGCTGCCTCCTTTCGGCCTGGGGCCTCTGGAGGGGTACTGCCTGGGGCAGGCTTCTGGCCCGCGTTGTGAGTGCCGTTTCCATCACCATCGGGACCGGGTTTTCCCTCCTCTGCCTCGGCGCTGCCTCATACCTCTCCGGAGTGTACGGAAGCATGGGAAAGGCCTCGGCATCGATCTTTTTCGTCATGCTAACGCTCGCCTGCGTCCTCCTGATTCTTCTTCCGGCCATTCAGCTCTATCACTTGAGGAACAGGCGCCGATCTCCGGGTAACGATCCTGTCCCGTGAGTGTCAGACCCTGTACGTGGTTTTCAGATGTGTTTACCGGAGGCGGAGCCCCGGGCTCGCCTGCTTTGCAATCCGAACCAACACCATCGCGGAGGAAATTGTTCATGAAAAAGCTTTCACTCCTGTTTGCCTTCAGTGCCCTTCTGGTACTGCTGTCAACCTCGTTCCTTGAGGCCCTGCCTGGCCAGCAGATGTGCCGCTTGCGGGTGACCCTCGCCCCCGAGTCCACGGTTGCTTCGGCCCAGATATTCGTCAACGGTCAGGCCAAGGGCACTGTCTATCGCGGCAGGGCATCCGAGTTCATCCTGCCCTTTACCCGCCAGGCCACGGTACGTCTGGTGCATGGGGCCACTGTTGTCGACCGGCAGCTCACCCTGATTCCCGGACGCTGGGTGGATGTATCAATCCCCCTCGTCACGGCGACCAAGGGCTCAATCAGGGTCCATCTCGATGGTGGTCCGGCCACGGCCCAGGTCTACGTCGATAACGCCTACAAGGGTACGGTCAGCCGTGGCCGCTTTGTCGACATTCCTAACGTTGATGCCGGCAACCATCAGGTCCGGGTCCAAAACGGCAGCGCCCAACAGCAGACAACAGCCAGCGTGGTTGCCGGCCAGACGGCAACCGTGCGGATGACACTTCAGGTTCAGCCTGTCCAGGGCCAGGTCCGGATCACCCTCGACGCCTCGTCCGAAACTGCAACCGCCGCCATCACCGTCGACGGGGCCGCCAGGGGAACCATCTTCAGGGGCCGGACCCTGGCCCTGACCCTTCCCACCGGAGCCCGCACCATCCGTCTTTCGCATTCAGATCTCAGCCAGGAACAGACGGTCAACGTCCCGGCCGGTGGCACTGTCAACGCAAATTTTGTCCTCCAAAAGCCCAAGGGAATGCTGCGCTTTACCCTCGAGCGAGCATCCCGCGTCCGGATGGCCCAGGTTGAAATCGACGGTGCCAGCCGTGGGACCGTTGTTCCCGGCCGGAACTACACCTGGGAACTCCCTGCCGGCCAGCACACCGTCCGTGTCCATCAGGGCAGCATGCAGGAGACCGCTACCGTCACAATCACCTCGGGACAGACAACACCCCTTTCGCTGACACTGCGTCAGCCCAAAGGGAGACTCTCGGTCACACATGCTGGTAATTCCGCGGTCCTGACCGCTACTCTCTACCTCAACGGCGCCTCAAATACAGCACTTACCCGTGGCACCACGATCACCCTTGATCTGGATGCAGGCAATTACACGCTCCAGCTCAAAAACGGAAATTTCGAGTCCGACGCAGTCCCGGTCAGTCTGGGTGCAGATCAGACTCTCCCTGTCACGCTTACGATCGTCCAGCCCAAGGGCGTGGTCAATCTGACCTACTCCGGAGAATCCGCCCATGCCTGGGCAACCGTCTATATCGACGGGCAGCAATCCGACCGGATCCGCCGGGGACAAACCAAGCGCTACGAAGTTGAGTCCGGCTTCCGCACATTCGAGGTCAGGGCGCAAAACGAAACCGCACAGCAACGGATCATGGTCTCGCGTAGCCGCGAACGCAGCCTGACACTCAAGGTCGAATCAAGCACGGGTCGGCTGGCCGTCACCCTTGAGGCAGGATCCAGCGCAGCCAGCGCCCAGCTGACGGTCAATGGGCAAAACCGGGGAACGATCAACCGCGGACAGACGCTCAATTTTGACGATCTGGCTCCCGGAACAGCAACCGTCGTCATGACTGCCAACGGCATGACCGAGCAGGGGCAGGCCCAGATCTCCCGGGGACAGACAGCAAGCATAACCCTGAGCTTCCGCCAGCAAACCGGGACCCTCGTGGTCAGCCTTCTCCCCGAGTCCCGGGCCGCCTTTGCCCGGGTCATGATCAACGGAGTGTACCGCTTTACCGTCAACCGGGGACAGACACGGAATCTTGATCTTCCGGCCGGCGTCTATACGGTCATTCTCGAAGGTGGCCGTGCGCCCCAAACCATCCGTCAGGTAGTTGAATCAGGCAAGATGTCACGGATCGTCATGAATCTCCAGTAACCGGTCAGGACATCAAGCATGCAGAGCGGGCTGCCCCGGACGGGACAGCCCGCTTTTTTTCGACGGCCTCGGGCTGCACCCCGGAATCACATGAGGATTTCATGAAATTGCCATGCGAATCCATGGATACCCATAAAATTATTGTGAATATGCAATCCCACTCCCGGATTCGCATCAGAGTTTCACGTTTGCGTCATGCATATCCCGCAGGTAGCCCACGACGCCAGCATGGACTATCATTGACATGATCCGGAAAAGGAACCGGCAGGAGGGGATGATGGATGATGCAGAACTCTTCCGCACCTGGATCGAAACCAATCCACCCGATCCGCGAGACAAGGAGCAGAGCGGAAAGCAGACAGGCAGGCCGTCCCGCCCGGGCGCGCACACCCGGCTGGACCTTCACGGCCAGACTGTGGCGGCCTCCGAAGATCTCGTCCGCCAGTTTATCCGCCGGGCCAAGGCCGCAGGCACCAGACAGGTGATCATCATCACTGGAAAAGGGATGCACTCGGGAAGGGCCGGAGGGGTCCTCAAGGATCATGTCGCCTCCTTTCTTGACTCCGGACGGGCCGGTGTCATCCGGGGCTGGCGGAGAGGCAATCCCCACGAAGGTGGAGAGGGAAGCATTATTGTTGATATTTGAGCGCGCATTATATATAATTCACTATATACACGGAGGGATGGAATGGCAGAAAACGACGACATCATCCACGATCCCGAGGGCAGACGGTTTTACTGTGAAGACAGCGGCCACACTGCCGAGTTGACCTACTCAGTCCTCGAAAATGGAACACTGGATTATAATCACACCTTTGTTCCCGAGGCCCTGCGCGGCAGCGGGCTGGCAGGCGAACTCGTCCTGGCGGCCTGTCAGTACGCCCGTCTGGCCGGGAAAAAGATCCTCCCCTCCTGCAGTTTTGTCGACATGTGGCTCAAACGGCACAGGGAATACGCTGACCTGATCGATACCAGCCTCGAAAATTCCCCGGCCTGCCGGATCGATCGCCACTGACTCATACGCTGACGACACCGGGGCTGCCCATTCCCGGTCCGCTGCATCCGGTCCTCCCGGCCTGAGGCTGTTCCACAAAAAAAGACTCCCGGAAAGCCGGGAGCCTGTATCTGACCAGGGTTTTTTCGGGAGCGTACGCTCCGGCGAAGGTCTAACGGCTCGTCCCTCGCCGCGCTTACGCTCCGGTGAAGGGCTAACGGCTCGTCCCTCGCCGCGCTCTACCCTCCGGTGAAGGGCTAACGGCTCGTTCCTCGCCGCGCTTACGCTCCGGCGAAAGTCTAACGGCTCGTTCCTCGCCGCGCTTACGCTCCGGCGAAAGTCTAACGGCTCGTTCCTCGCCGCGCTCTACCCTCCGCTTACGCTCCGGTGAAGGTCTAACGGCTCGTCCCTCGCCG
>JAKPMW010000288.1 GCA_029548715.1 Spirochaetota bacterium
TCGTGAAAAAGGATTTATCTCGCTTGACACGTCAGCCGAGGTAGCATAGTCTACGAGGAGGAGTTCCCATTTTCAACAATGGATGGGACAAAGCCGGGAAGATTACGATCAAAGTTACACACGACCTGAATTCACAGGGACAATGGGTTGTTGCAACAGATGCGACAAGCTCCACATTTGTTTGTGTGGTGTCTGGCAGCATAATGACGATTACCACACCGGATGGCCCTTCGATCTGGACAAAAAAATAAGTGGTACGTTTCGCTATTTCAGGCATCCCGGAGGGGTGCCTTTTTTATTTGCCGGGCTGGTGACATGCTTCTACTTTTCCGGTGTGGGCTTTTCAGCCCGCCTGCCGTGGGACAATCCTTGTCACGGAATTACTGGATGACGTGATGCTGTTGTGTGCTGAACAGCCTCAGGACGGGGGATGCTCGTGGCCGATCACAAATATCATGCTGTCATCCTGGCGGCCGGCCTCTCCAGCCGTGCCGGCGCCTTCAAGATGGAGCTCTCCATCGGGAGAAGGCCGCTGCTCCATCATGTTATGGCATCAGCCCTCGGATCGGTTGCTTCCATCATCGTTGTCACGGGGCACGAGGCCGGCCGCGTCGAACGTCTTGTTGCCGGGTTCAGGACGGATTATTCCCCGCCAATCCCTCTCACGCTGTGCCACAATCCGCTCTATCAGGAGGGCATGTTTACCTCGGTGCTCGCCGGCCTGCGTGCTGTTCCTGCAGGGGAGGCCGCTTTGTTGCAGCCGGGGGACTCACCCCTTGTCCGGCCCGCGACATGGCTGCGCCTGATCGAACGGGCAGAGGCGGGCCCTGCACCCGCGGTGCTGATTCCGGTCTGCGGCGGGTCAAAGGGGCACCCCGTGCTTCTCCCCCCCGGGGTGGTCGCGGCGCTGACCGGATACCATGGTGACGGTTGCAGCGGGACCCTCAAGGAAGCGCTGGCTTGCTACCCACAGGAGTTTGTGGAGATAGACGACCAGGGGGTGCTTGTCGATCTTGATACTCCGGATGACTACCTGAGGATCCAGCGACTGGCCGGAGTCCATTTTGATACAGATGCAGATCCGGATTGACTGGACGCTGTTCCCCAAAAATCCTGGATGCAAACAGACTCAAGGAGAAGAACAATGAAGAATCAACCGACTGGCGATACGATTACCGATCTTGTCCGGGTACGGGGCGAGGGCAGGGATTCAGTTCTTGTGACGGTTATTGCCAAAGAGGGACATGGCCCGGCCATTGTGCAAACCAAAATGCTTGTGACGGCCGAGGGGCGCATCTCAGGCACGGTGGGCGGTGGAGCCATTGAGCTGATAGCGATCAAAAAAGCACAGGCACTCCTGGCCGAATGTCGCGGGGGGATTGTCGAAAAATATGACCTGACAGCCGATGGTCAGTCAGCAGGTGCCGATGTGACCCGGACGGGCATGGTCTGTGGTGGTTCGGTGACCCTGTTTTACGAGTATCATGGCTGTGGCGAGCAGCTTGTGATTTTCGGGGCCGGCCATATCGGGCGGGCCTTTGCCAGGGCGCTGCCCGGCTTGGGGTATCGCCTGACCGTGGTTGACAGCAGGCCCGAGTATATCGAGACATTTGAAGGGGCGGAGTCCGCCATCTGTCACGATTATGCAGCCTCGTTTTCGGGCCTCTCTATTCCCGGGAATGCCTGGATCGTGATCGCCACCCACAGCCATGCCCTGGATTATCAGGTTCTGGAGCAGGTGTTTCGCGCTGGCTGGAAGACACGCTATGTCGGGGTTGTCGCGTCCCGGTCGAAGCGGGACAGGTTTTTCGGGGACCTTGCCAAGGCTGTTCCCGCTGCAGATATGACCAACGTCTTCATGCCCTGTGGACTGAACATCGGCGGGACGCTTCCCGAAGAGATTGTTGTTTCCATACTGGCCGAGATGCAGTCTGTCAGATATGGAAAGGGCGGTCATGCTCATATGAAGGACCGGAAGTAATCCACCTCTCTCCCGCTTCTTTGTTTTCTTGTGCTGTCCGCTGCGGGTAGTGCAGCGGGCGGTGTTGCGTCGAAAACCGGCCCTGGAAAAGTAAATTGGAAAGAATTTAATCCGGGATTATTGTTTCGTATAACTGCATTACACTTGTCCCGCGCTGGCCTCCCAGAGCCACACCCTGTTTGCAGCTTTTTCTTCCATCTTTTGCGCACTTCCCGTAGAATGGTTGCGATACTTTACAGGGGCGGGGGCTTTGTGTGCTCCCGGAATATGAGAAGGCTCGCAGGCTTTGTGCCGGTCGGCCCAATGGGGGGTAGCTATCATCATGCTCGGATTTCTTCTCAACAATGATGTGATTTCGACGGAGCAGCCCGCCGGCAAGGTTGTGCTGGATTATATCCGCCGGGATGAACGCAAGACAGGAACCAAGGAAGGCTGCAAGGAGGGGGAGTGCGGAGCCTGTACGGTCCTCCTCGGTTGTCTGAGCGGGAAGAAGGTAGTCTATCGCAATGTCGCTTCCTGCCTCGTACCCCTTGGGGATGTCGCCGGGCGACATGTCGTAACCATCGAAGGGGTCAACAAGCCTGACGGGAGCCTCAACCCGGTCCAACAGGCTTTTGTCGATGAAGGTGCCACGCAATGCGGGTTTTGCACACCCGGTTTTATCATGTCCCTGACGGCGTTTTTTCTCAACAGCCCTGATCTTTCATTTGAGGATGCACTGGATGCCGTTGATGGCAACGTCTGCCGTTGCACGGGACATGTGGCCATCCGCAAGGCGATTGCCAATCTTTGTGCCGAGTATCGCAAGCGGCTTGATCCGGCCCGTGACCGGCTTGAGCAGCTTGTCGAGTGGGAAATCGTCCAGCCCTGGATGAAGGACGTCCCTGCCCGGCTGGGTGCTTTTGCCGCAGACAAGCCGGCCAGGGAGCGGGACGCGATTGTGGTGGCAGGAGGGACGGATGCCTTTGTCCAGCGCCCCGAGGCCCTGCGGCACGCCAAACTGGCGTTTTTATCACAGCAGACCGAGCTGTCATACATCCGTGAGGAGGGTGGTTCGATTGTCATTGGCGGGGGGACCACCGTCGAGGACCTCAGACGGTCCGATCTCTTCGCCTCGATCTTTCCCGACAATGTGCGCAATCTCAACCTGGTCTCCTCGACCATCATGCGCAACCGGGCTACGGTGGCCGGCAATATTGTCAATGCTTCGCCGATCGCGGACATCACCATCATGCTCCTTGTTCTGGGTTGCACACTGGATATCGAGTCACATGAAGGAACCAGACGGCAGGTGTCCCTTGACCGCTTGTACAAGGGATACAAGCAGCTTGACCTGATTTCGGGCGAACTCATCACGGCCATCCGCTTTCCAAAACCGGTGGCTGCGGCCCGCTACAGTTTTGAAAAGGTCTCGCAACGCGAGTTTCTCGATATTGCCAGTGCCAATACGGCTCTTCTGGTCGAGACAGACGGGAAGACGATCAGCCGGGCCCTTGTCTCGGCAGGTGGCGTGGCGCCGGTTCCGCTTCTGCTCGAAAAAACAGCAGCGGCCCTGACTGGCAAGCCATTGTCGCCAGCCACCGTCAAGGCGGCGGCTGTGGTCATGGCCGGGGAGATTGCTCCCATTGATGATGTCAGGGGAACAGCGGCCTACAAGCGGACCCTGCTGCGACAGTTGATGTATGCCCACTGGATCAAGCTCTTTCCGGCCGAATTTTCCCTGGAGGCTCTCGCATGAAAAATTTTGATACCATGATGCATGTTCGCGGTGAGTCCATCTTCATTGACGACCTCCCCGAGTGGGCCGAACTCCAGCACCTGGCCGTCGTGTTCTCCAATGTGGCACACGGCACCATCAAGCGGCTTGATGTTTCCAGGGCGGCCGCCGCACCCGGTGTGACCCGGGTCATCACGGCGGCCGATATTCCCGGTGAAAACCAGATCGGTGGAATTTTTCCCGATGAACCGCTTCTGGCTGAGGGCTCGGTTCACTTTGTCGGAGACCCCCTGGCCATTGTTGTGGCCAGGACTCGTGAAGAAGCGTATGCCGCCAGGCGGCTTGTCGAGTTCGAGATTGACCCGCTCCCGGTCGTGACCGATCCGCGGGAGTCTTTCAAAAACGGGACCCTGATCCAGCCGCCGCGCACTTTTGCACTGGGCGACACGGACAAGGCCTGGGCCGACTGTGACCTTGTTATTGAAGGGACGGCCGAAAACGGGGGACAGGAGCATTTTTACCTCGAAACCCAGATCGCGGTGGCGGTACCCCAGGAAAATGGCGAGATGAAGCTCATCTCCTCGACCCAGTCACCCACAGTGGTCCAGAAGGCCGCCGCCCGGGTGCTCGGTGTTCCCCAGCATGCCGTTGAAGTTGAACTCAAACGCCTGGGGGGCGCCTTCGGGGGCAAGGAGGATCAGGCTACGGCCTGGGCGGTCATGGCGGCTCTTGCTGCCCGGGTTACGGGCAAGCCGGCCAAGATCTGTCTGGATCGACGCGAGGACATCACGTTTACCGGGAAGCGGCATCCCTATTCAACGGACTTCAAGATCGGGCTCAAAAAGGACGGCACGATTGTGGCCTTTCAGGCCATGTACTATCAAAATTCGGGGGCCGTGGCGGACCTTTCGACCTCGATTCTTGAGCGCACACTCTACCATGCGACCAATAGCTACAACATTCCCCATGTCAGGGTGACGGCAGCGGCCTGTTACACCAATCTCCACCCGTACACGGCTTTCCGGGGATTCGGCGGCCCGCAGGGGATGTACGTCATCGAGTCGGCCATCCGTCAGGCGGCCGAAAAGCTTGGTCTGCCGGCTCATGTCATTCAGCGGAAAAACCTGCTCAAGGAGGGTGATCTCTTTCCCTACGGGCAGTACACCGAGCGTTGCCAGGCCGAACGAACCTGGGACGAACTCGTGGCGCGGCAGGACCTGTCAGCCTTGCAAAAGCGGATCGATCAATACAATGCCAGCCACACGGACAGCAAGAAGGGCTTTGCCCTCATGCCGATCTGTTTCGGGATTTCTTTTACCACCCTCTTCCTCAATCAGGCCGGTGCCCTCGTGCATGTCTACGCGGACGGGAGCGTGACTGTTTCGACCGGGGTGGTTGAGATGGGCCAGGGTGTCCACATGAAGATCATGCAGGTCATCGCCAGGACGCTTTCCATAGATGTGCGCAGGGTGCATACCCAGACGACCAATACCTTCAAGGTGGCCAATACCTCCCCGACCGCCGCCAGCTCCGGGGCCGACATGAACGGCAAGGCCGCCGAGATTGCCTGCAGCGAGATTCTTGGACGGCTGAAAACCGCGGCCGCCGCCATCCTCGGGCACAACAACCCGGGGGATATCCAGATCCGTGACGAGGTGGTCTGGTGCGAAGGGCGGGAGACGCAGCTCAAATGGAAGGAGCTGGTCCAGAAGGCCTATCTGATGAAGACCAATATGTCGGCCTACGGACATTATGCTGTCCCCAATCTGACCTTTGACAAGACCAAGGAAAAGGGTCGCCCCTTTGCCTATCATGTCTATGGAACAGCGCTGATCGAGGCAACAGTGGACTGTATCCGTGGGACCTACCGCTTTGATGCGGTGCACATGGTCCATGATATCGGGCGCAGCATCAACGAGCTGATCGACGAGGGACAGGTGTATGGGGCCCTGATGCAGGGCATTGGCTGGGTCACGATGGAAGAGCTTCTGTACTCAAAGGAGGGCAAGCCACTCGTTGACAGCCTGAGCAAGTACAAGGTTCCCGATATGCGCTTTACTCCCGAAACGGTCAGCCTGCACTTTCTCGAAAACGCGGACAATCCCTATGCCGTGATGAACTCCAAGGCTGTGGGTGAACCTCCCCTGATGTACGGAATCGGGGCCTACTTTGCGGTGCTGAACGCTCTTGCGGCTGCCCGACCCGGCAGGGAGCTGTTTTTCAGCGCTCCGCTTACCCCCAAAAAAGTGCTTTCCTTCCTGTATGGGGAGGCCAGGTAGTACCTTTGACGGGATGTCTTTCGCTGCCGCCGGAGGACGTTTGCTTTTCATGCACACCCGTGTTACTATAGCGGACAGAACTTATCTGAGGAGATGTAGAGGACTATGGACGATATCGCAAAGAAGATTATGGAGCTTGCCGAGAAGTATCGCGACTACACCGCGCAAAACCTTTCCAAGCTTGTCAAGATTCCCTCCGAGAGCATGCAGGAAAAGGATGTGCAGGCCGAGCTCAAGCGCCAGATGGAAGAGGCCGGCTTTGACGAGGTCCGGATTGACGGACTGGGCAACGTGATTGGCCGGATCGGAAACGGGAAAAAGATCCTGGCGATCGACGGGCACATGGATACAGTCGGTGTCGGGAACCGCGACAACTGGACCTTTGACCCCTTCTCGGGCGAAATCAAGGACGGTTTTGTCCATGGTCGTGGAACGGTTGACCAGGAGGGTGGCCCGGCCGCCGCTGTCACCGCCGGCCGCATCCTCAAGGAACTTGGCTTTGACCGTGACCTGACGTTCTATGTTGTCGGCTCCGTCATGGAAGAAGACTGCGATGGCCTCTGCTGGAACTGGATCATCGAAGAAGAAAAGATCAAGCCCGACTTTGTCATCAGCACCGAGCCGACCAACCTCAACATCTATCGCGGGCATCGCGGCCGCATGGAAATCGCGGTCGATTTCCGAGGCATCTCCTGCCACGGCTCCGCTCCCGAGCGCGGCAAAAACGCTGTCTACATGGCCTCCAAAGTGGCCCTTGAAATCGAAAAGCTCAACGAGCGTCTCAAGCATGACGATTTCCTCGGCAAGGGTACGGTTACAATCTCGGTCTTCGAATCCGGCAGCCCCTCCATGTGCGCCGTGGCCGACTTTGTTCACATGCACCTTGATCGCCGCCTGACCTGGGGCGAGACCAAGGAATCGGCCGTCAAGGAAGTCGAGGACGTGGTCAAGGCCTGTGGACTCAAGCTGGGCGAAGAGGTCAAGGTCTACGTCATGAACTACGAAGAGACCGCCTATACCGGAAAGCGCTACGGGATGGAAAAATACTTCCCCACCTGGAAGATCGAGCCGACCGAGCACGTTGTCACCACGGGTGTCGATGTCTTCAAGACGCTCTTCAACAAGGAACCCAAGGTCGACAAGTGGACATTCTCGACCAACGGCGTGACCATCCGTGGCAAGCACGGCGTTCCCCTGATCGGCTTTGGGCCGGGCAACGAGGTTAACGCCCATGCCCCGGACGAGAAGTGCCCGGTGGATGATCTGGTCAAGGCAGCCGCCTTCTACGCGTACTACGCGTACAAGATCTGAGAGACAAAAGAGTGAAGCAAGCGATCCCGGGATTCATGCCGGGATCGTTTGTGGATATACAAGGCTTGTTTTGACTCACGAAAAAAATCAGGAAGGTACCACATGGCAGATTTCAGTGCATTGATTAAGGAGATCAAGGGCTACAAGGCCGATCTCGCAAACAAGGATTTCCTCCTTACCTGGGAGAAGAGCGTTGACGAGCTCAAGCAGATTCTCGCCATCGCTGACGCCCTGCGCTCGCTGCGCAAGGACAATATTTCAACAAAAGTGTTTGATTCCGGTCTCGGGATCTCGCTCTTCCGCGACAATTCCACCCGCACCCGCTTCTCCTATGCTTCGGCCTGTAACATGCTCGGCCTTGAGGTGCAGGACCTGGATGAGGGCAAGTCCCAGATCGCTCACGGCGAAACCGTGCGCGAAACCGCCAACATGATCTCCTTCATGGCTGACGTCATCGGTATCCGCGACGATATGTTCCTCGGCGCCGGTAATGCCTACATGCGCGAAGTGGGCGAGGCTCTTGACGAGGGCCACGCCAAGGGCGTGCTTGAGCAGCGCCCCCGGATCGTCAACCTCCAGTGCGACATCGACCACCCGACCCAGTCCATGGCTGACCTTGGCTGGCTCAAGGAGCACTTCGGCGGTCTCGAAAACCTCAAGGGCAAAAAGATTGCCATGACCTGGGCCTATTCACCGTCCTACGGCAAGCCCCTCTCGGTTCCCCAGGGCATCATCGGCCTGATGACGCGCTTTGGTATGGAAGTCGATCTGGCCTATCCCGAAGGGTACTCCCTCATTCCCGATGTCATTGACCTGGCCGGTAAGCAGGCCCAGGCGACCGGCGGCAAGTTCCGCGTGGTCAACAGCATGGATGAGGCCTTCAAGGATGCGGATATCGTCTATCCCAAGAGCTGGGCGCCCTACGCTGTCATGGGCAAGCGCACCGAGCTGTTGCGCAACAACGACCATGCCGGCCTCAAGGACCTCGAACAGCAGTGCCTCGCCA
>JAKPMW010000461.1 GCA_029548715.1 Spirochaetota bacterium
AGGGATGATCAAGGAATACGTCTTTAGTGGAGACTATCTCCTTAGCCGGCTGGACTGGAATATCGACCTGCAGCCGAGTCTGGGGACTGCCTTGCATGTCCGGGTCGGGGATTGGGTTTTCGGCTTTTCGGCTGTCATCGGAATACCGGCACATGTGGGCTGGATGAAGGACTACGACTGGGCTGAGCGAAACTCGACAGGACTGGTCTACAATGGAGTCCTGTCAAATTATTCAGAACACGATCTCTTGATGGATCAGGCCTTTCGTCTTGAACTGAGCGGCTATCTTCACCTGGGTGGCTTTTTTGGGGGCCAGGTCTGGCTGGGGGCCAGCCTGGGCTGGCAACGCTATGCGATGCAGGGGATGGACGGGTTTGCCGAGTATCCACCAGGAAGTGATCCGTTCTTTCTTTCAGGCAAGGTGATCAGCTATGCGACGGACCAGATCCTCCCCATGATCGGAGTGCTTTCGGAGTGGTGTTTCAAAAGCCTGAGTGCATCGCTCGAGCTCCGGGGGTCGGTTATCGGATTTGAACGGGCGTATGACCAGCATCATATGCGCTCACTGGATTTTTACGATTACTTTTACTTTCTGCCCTCACTTGAGATCCGGGCATCCCTTGGGGTTTCCTTTTCGGAAGCAGTCCGCTGGTATCTCACCGGCGTAGTTGTCGTGTTTCCCGAAACCCGTGGCGAAAGCTACATGACCGACCTGTCAGTCGGAAAAAGCTATCAGCTTACATCCGAGGGTGGGGCCTCATCCTGGTTTGCCGGTATCGAGACTGGTTTTCAGTTCATGATCAGCGAGTAAAGCGCCTTGGTCTTTTCGGGGAGTGTGATCCCTGCTGCCTGGTGTTTCTTGTGGCGTCCCTGCCGGCTTCAGGCTGACGATGAGCGCGGTTTGCATCCGGGTTGCGGGGCGGTTGTTCCGCGTCAATCAGCATTCGCTGTCTGCGGATGAGTTCGGCCATATCCCGTTCGACTGCAAGCGGATGACCGTGTTCGTCGCTGCCACTGCAGTACATGGCGGTGGCCAGACTCCCCGGAGTGGGTGTGAAGATCTGGACGTCCGCCTGGCCGAAGAGGCCAAGCTTTTTAAGCTTGTCACGCATCCGGACGACATCATCGGTTGTTTCACCCGGGTGACCCACAATCAGGTAGGGCGCCAGGCGGACGGGGCGGGGAAGTTTGCCTGCTGTTTCGTGGAAGAGACGGACAAAGCGCTCAAAGACCGCATAGGGCGGCTTTCGCATCAGGGCAAGAAGATGATCCTCGGTGTGTTCGGGGGCGACTCGCAAAAACTGTCCCGAGTGGTGGCGCAGAAGATCCTCAAGCAGTGAAGGGTTTTCGAGCAGGACTTCGTAGCGCAGGCCTGATCCGAGATTGATGTGGCGGATTCCTGGAAGTGCGCGTACCCGGGCAAGCAGGTCTTGCCAGTCACGTGCTTGGCTGGCCGGGTAGTGCGGGCACACGTTGGGCAGGAGGCATGAGGGCCGCTGGCAGCGAGGGCAGTCCGCCTGCCACATCTCGGCCGAGGCACCTCCAATATCACCGATCACCCCGCGCCAGTCCGGGTGCTTCGTCATCTGGCGGATCTCGGCGAGAATGGAGGCCTGGCTGCGCGAGATGACACCCCGCCCCTGGTGGGCTGCGATAGAGCAGAAGGCACAGCCACCCGCACAGCCGCGGTGGGTTGTCACGGAAAATCTGTTCATCAGGAGGGCCGGTGTGGCCTGCAGCGGGGCCGGTTTGACAGTTGCGTGCCAGCCATGCTGTCGCGAAAAGGGCAGGCCATAGATGGTATCCAGGTCATTGCTGGTATAGGACATGGCTGGCTGGCTGACGACATAGCGGCCACCCGCTGGTTGCGCGACAGGTCGGCCCTCACGGAGGGCGCGCTGTTCAGCAAGAAACTGGGTCAGCAAGAGGTGTGGTTGAGCGGTCACGTCCGCAGCATCGGGGAGAAGGACGGCATCTTCAGGACAGGCCCGGCTAACGTGGACAGTGCCGGGAATGCACAATTCCGGCATGTTTTCACCCCGGGCCAGTGCCTGGGCAATGGCGACGATCTGAAGCTCGCCCATCCCGGTTACGGCCAGGTCTGCCCGGGTATCGAGCAGGATCGGGCGGCGAATCGCCTGCTTCTGAAAATCCCAATGGGCAAAGCGGCGCAGGCTGGCTTCGAGCCCTCCGATGACAAGGGGGACATCACCCAGGGCTTCGCGGATGCGTGAGGCATAGACGGTCAGGGTCCGATCCGGACGGATCCGGGACGAAATGGATGCCGGCATATCCGGGAAGTAGGCATTGCCCCCGGGTTGATAGAGATCCTCGCTGCGGCGTTTTCCGGTTGAGGTATAGTTGAGGACGACCGAATCGACCGGCCCGGGGATGATCCCGTACAAAAGACGGGGCCGACCCAGTGCCGCGAAGTCGGCAGATGACTGCCAGTGTGGTTGTTCGATTACCCCGACCGAAAATCCGGCAGCTTCAAGCGCGCGTGCGATGAGTGCTTCGGGAAAGGAGGGATGGTCGGTAAAAGGGGCCGGCATGGCCAGAATCACGTCAAATGGCACGGGATCTCCGATTGTCAGGGCAGGAGGGGGGGACGGCTTGTGGGGCTGGCCCCCCCTCCTGCGTGGTGCGGTACGCAGGCTGTTCGGGTGTGATTTAGAGGGGTTTTTTTAGACTGCCCGGTATGATCTGCACGGCGGCTTTTTTTGCGTCGTCCTCAATTTTCTTCTTGATGGTCCGCCCCTCGTCGGCCAGCATTTTCACACGCCGTGTTTTTTCATTCTGCAGGGCTGCGTTTTTGGAATTTTTTGCTGCCGCAATGGCGGTTTTTCCGTTGCGTCCGTCAAGCGTTTCCCCGCCGCCAATCCGGGACAGGAATGCGTCCAGGCTGACATTTTTTGCGAGATAGTTTTTCATGAACTCTTGGGCCTTGTCGGCGGCCAGGGATTTCATGCGTTCCACCAGCGGTGGGCCCTCGAGAGAAAAGGCCAACTCGCCCTTTGTGGTTGCTGCCCTGAAACCGATCTCCGGGCGCCCGTCGGCTGCAGCAAAGAGACCGATCAGGGGGTTGGCGGCATGCCTCTTGTCGAGAGAGAGGCGGAGATTCGCAGTGATGGAGCCATCCAAAAGACCGTAGCTTCCATCCGCGCTGACCCTGAATTCCTTTCCGCCGATGGAGAGACCCTTGAAGACCATAAATCCGTTGGTAATAGAAAGACTCGTCTTGGCTTCATCGAATTCCATGCGCTTGCGGAGGAAGGGGATATCCAGCTCAAAACTGTCCACAAAGGAACGCACGTTGGCGAGCTGTTTGCGAAATTCGTTGCGGACCGATGTGGCATACTTTGTAATCTGGGCATCGAGGCTGTTTTTCAGTGTGCTGGCCCAGGTCTCAAAGCGCTTTTTTTCACCATCAATGATTTTGGCGATATCCTGGACCAGACCTTCAGACAGACCCTTGCCAAAGGCGGCATATTCTTTTTTTACCGTGTCAGCCTTGGCTTTGGCTTGCGAGGTGTAGGTTTCGATCTTGAGTTTGGTTCGTGCGGCCGGGTACAGCCGTGTGACGGAGCTGAAGGTGTCATTGACATCTTTTTCAAGTTTTGTGACTTCAGCCTCAATGCTGCCGACCGCGGTTGTGACCGAGGTGTCAAACTCGCGCACGGTGTCATTTCCAGTCCGGGCGAGCTCGTTGGTGACAGCCGCAAATTTTTTCCGGGCATCTGCGATGATGGTATCAATCCGTTTTGTGGCTTCGCCTGAAAATTTGGTCACCATGGCCTTCAGATCGGACTCAAACTGATCGAGCCGCTTTTCAGCCTCACGCTGGATGCTCCTGAAAAAATCGGCCTTGAGGGTATTCAAAAAATCCTGGGACTTTGTCAAGAACTGCTGACCGTGGAAAAGTCCGTTATTGGCAAAGAACTCGATCCTGCCTTCCGGAACGAGTGTGCCGCCTGAATTTTTCAGCAAGAGCCGTCCCTCGATACCGGGGTGGACGGAAAACGCCTTGGCTGTGTCGGCAGGTGCGCCGAGTTCTTCCATTGCAATCCTGAACGCGAAGCGTACTCCCAGGGGCCGAGTCATCGGCCAGGAGATGTCGCTGGCCAGACAGTCCAGCTTGTCAAGGGTATAGCGGTTTGAAAAGCCCTTTGTGGCCCGGTCTTCGATAACAACGGAGCCGTTGCGCAGGCCGATCTCCCCGACACTGATGGCAAACGGGATTGCCGGGGCAGCACCCGACGGGGTGGCATTGGTCTGGACCGGTTGCTCTGTCGTGGGGCCGCCTCCGCCAGCCAGGAGATCGTCAATGCTCAGGACGGCTTTTCCGGCGATCATGCGCCGGGTGATCGTGATGGAGGGTGATTCAAGGACCGCCTTGTTGACGACAAGGTTCCCCGTCAAAAGCGGGAGGAGCTTGTACGAGAGGACGAGGCTGGCGCTGACGAAGGGAGATTGACCGTCCCTGTCCGAAATGATCAGGTTGTCAAGGGTGATTCCCTCAAGGAGCGAGATTCGCAAACTGCCGACGGAGACCGGTCGCTGCAGTGCCTTGCTCATCTCGCTTTGCATGATCTGGCGTACGGTCTCGTTGGGGAAGAAAAAGACGACGTAGGCCGAAAGGGTCAGCGGGAAGATGATGACAAAGGAGAACAGTGCGGCCGGAAGCCAAAGATATACCCTGCGCAGGATTCGGCGCAGAAGAACGATGGCCGGAACAAGAAGCCCGCCCAAAACCAGGGCAAAGCCGGCAAAGGTCAGGGGCTCGTTGCCCGGTGCCAGGACAAAAATGAAAACTCCGGCGATCAGAGCGGCCAGCCCCAGGAGAAAGAGCTTGAGGGGAAAGGGTTTTTTGACGGATGCAGGTGCGGTGGAGCGCATTGCGGGAGTCGGAGAAAACCCCGAAGTGGCAGCCGTGGCTGTACGGGACGAAACTTTTTTGGAGGCAGGTTTTTCAACGGATCCTGCTGTACCCTTTTTACGGGTCCGCACCGGTTTTGGGGCCTGACTGGATGGGTCTGGTTTTTTTCTGGTAGCCATATTTGTCTACTCCTTGTCTGCAGCAGGAGCAGCAGTATCTGCTGCATTCCTGAGTCGTGCTGTGGATAACAGTCCACAGGCGGCGGCAATATCGCCACCCCGTGAGCGGCGGATCGTGGCGATGATACCCTCATCATTGAGGCTGTCCCTGAAGAGTTCGAGCGTTTCCTCGGGAGCGCCACGTACCCCGTCATCTCCGGAAACAGAGTTCCAGCGCAGCAGGTTGATCCGGACATCGCCCAGTCCCCTGGTCAGGCGGACAAGTTGTCTGAAGTGATCCTCGCTGTCATTGTATCCGTCAAAGAGAATATATTCCAGTGTCAGTCGTCTCTGTCCTCTCCAGTTGTACGAGCGCAGGAGATCCAGGATCGGTTCAAGCGGCTGACTGCGGGCAATCGGCATCAGTTGGGCACGTTCCTCATCGAACGGGTTATGCAGCGAGAGCGCCACATGAACCTCGGTTTCATCAAGCAGCCGGCGCAGGGGGGCGAGGATACCGCAGGTCGAAACGGTAATCCGGCGGGGACTCATGGCCAGGCCCCAGTCCTCGGTAAAGGCCCGGATACTGGCAAGGACCGCTTCAAGATTGTCCAGTGGTTCGCCCATCCCCATATAGACAATATTTGAAACTGTGTCCCGTTCGGGGAGGCTGCGGTACTGGTTGAGGATATCCGCGGCATCAAGGTTGCCTGAAAAACCCTGTCTGGCTGTGGCGCAAAAATGGCATCCCATCCGGCAACCGGCCTGCGTTGAGAGGCAGAGTGTGGCCCGCTCGTCATCGGGAATCCAGGCGGTCTCTATCCAGGCCCCCGCAAGAGCGCGAAAAAGATATTTTTTTGTCCCGTCGGTTGAGACGGCAACCGAGCCCGGATCGCTGCAGCCGATTGTGGCCTGCCCGGCCAGTGCGCTGCGGGCAGCCTTTGAAAGGTTGGTCATGGCCTCAAAAGAGGCTGCATGCTTTTTGTAGAGCCAGTCCGAGAGCTGGCGTGCGGCAAATTTCGGGAGGTTGAGCGACGAAGTCAGCTCTCCCAATTGTTGCGGGTTTTTTCCGAGAAGAATCATTGTTTCCATAGTGGAGAAGCTACTCATGGAAGTGTGAACAGGCATACCCGGGCGTGATTTTATTTGTCCGAATACAGGCACCATCGAGCAGTCTCTATCCGGAATTGTCATCCAGGGCAGCGATTTTGTGCGTCTGCATCGCATGCCCCGACTGCGAACTTCTTGGAATATTCATGGTACACTTCGTGTGCCCGGAGGATCTGTGAGCGTGCATCCTCCGGGATATACTGGTTGCAGGGCGTTTTTGCTGTTAAAAACAGGAGTTATGCTTGAGGGGGACAGGATGAGACATGGGGCAGGGATGACATCACTGGTGTGTGTGCTTGTGTTGGCAGTAGTACCGGTGCAGGCCGACATGATGCCGTACATCCCGGACAATTTCAAGGCGCTCGGGCCTGATCTGGGCTGGTTTTGGTCGGATAATCTTTCAGGTCCGGCCATTGGTGTTGATGCTGTGACATCACTCTATTTCTTTACCGCAAGTGCCGGCATGCGGCAGGTTTTCAGCCGGGATGACGGGCGGGATTTTCGCGGCAATGACGGACTGCTCTCCGTATACCTTGAGGGGACGGTAGCCCTTCCGTTTCCCCTTGGGGTCGGGGTCAGTTACAACTGGGCCCTGGGGGACTCGGCAGGATTTGGGGTGCATATGTACTGGAGCATTCCGCTTCCCGTGAGTGAGTACGGATATCTGACACTCTTTTACCGTCCGACCTGGATCTGGCTGGATGGAAACCCCGAGACTGCACATCAGCTCGGGATTGGCTGGCGATTTTCGGATGTCGCGAGGAGGATGCAAAAACCCAAATGGCCGCGTCATTGGGGTGAACGGCCCGATGGGGTGACCCTTGCCACCAATGTACGGTAAAGCAGGCTGTTTTTTGAAAGTGGGGCGGCTGTTTCCGGGCAGGGTGGTGGTGTTTTGCCTGCTGCTGGCAGGCAGCACTGCTTCGGGGTGTTTTTCCCTGACCAGAGAGGGCTATCGCTCGTGGTGGGCCGAGCGCTTTGCACCGGCAACCCTTGCAGAAGAGCATCTGACACTTGAGTTTGACGAGACGGGAGTCCGTGTTTTTGCCTCCTTTCTGTTTCGTAACGAGAGGCAGGGCGTGATGCTTTGCCAGTTTCCCGGGCGTGGGTATCCGGTGAAACATGGGCTGGCGGGGGTCCCGGCCATGATCCCTGAAACACCCGGGCAGATGACGGTGCATGTTTCACACGGAGAGTCATTGAATATCGGGTCCCCCGCATTGCACGCCCTGCCCCTGAGACCTGTTGACAGCCCTGCGGGAGACACCCTTGAGTTTCTTGTTGAGTGTACCAACCTCATGACAAGAGTGGATATCCGCTATCACAATCGCTGGCATCGGCTTGCTGACGGGAGGCAGGTCTTTGTCTACATCCTGACAAGCGGTGCCCTCTGGCGTGGGCCGATCGGGTCACTTGCGGTTACCGAACGGGGCCGGCGGGCCCATGGGGTAGAGCGGATCTGGCCGACAGACATCCCTCGTACCAGACTCGAACCTGATTTTGACCTTGTATATGAAAGGCGGTTCCCCGCATCAGATGAGCGGGAGCGAGAGTGAAAATGTGGTTCCTTCGCGAGGAGAGGTAACAAACCAGATCCGGCCCTTGAGGTACTGCTCGGCAAAGAGTTTCATGGACCAGGTTCCGATACCCCGCCCAAGACTGGCCTTGGTGCTGAAATTGCGCTGAAAGATACGGGCACGGATATGGACGGGGATGACCTGGGGGTTGTTGACATGAAAGAGGATACGGTCCCCGGTTTGCTTGTGCCAAAAGCGGATGCTGTCTCCCGGAGCACTGGCTTCGAAAGCATTGATCAGCATGTTGCAGAGGATGCGCATTAGCAGGGTTCGGTCGGTCAGGATGCAGTCCGATGTGCCAAACCCCGAGGTGATATCAAGGCGACGTCCGGTCGCGGCTGGGTGGGTGCGGAAGGCCCCGCTGATATCGTCATAGAGCTCGCCAAGGAAGATGGTTTCGGGCTGACAGCGCCAGCCGTGCCTGCCTTCGGTATGCAGGCATTGCTGGACCCTGACCTCGCGGTACAGACGCTGGGATAGGCGGTATACCGTATTTGAAAGATCCGCTGTTTTTGTGTCAGACTCCATGTGGAGAAGTTCGCTCATCCCAAGCAGGGCGGTCAGGCTGTTGTTGATATCGTGAAAAAATGCCCGCTCGATTGCGGCGGCCCTCTGTTCTTCAGTCCGGTCCTGCATAAAAAGAAGGACAAAGCGTCGGTTTTCGAACGTGATCGGGCAGGCGCGCACAAGAATGTAGAGATCCTGCTCCCGCTCGCTGGTTTTTGTGTGGAGAACACAGACCCGCTCGTTAGGAGCGTTGTGTTCGAGGCTGGCCATGATGGCCAGAACGGCTCCGCAGGAAGCACAGGACTCGCCTGTTCCGCAACCACCCTGACCATCCTGCGCATGGATGCAGGAGAGGGCTTCACCGGGGCGCAGACCGAGTGCCTGCATGGTTTCGCCCAGTCCGAGCTGGTGCAGCAGTGCTTCGTTGACTGCAAGGATTTGCCGGTGCTCGTTGAGGACCGCTATCAGTCCGCCAACGGAAGCAAGCAGGCTGTCTACGACCGGGTTGTTGCTGACGGCCTCAACCTCAGCCGTCAGTTCATCCGGGGAGCTCCGTTCTGGTGTGGCAAAATGGGTATCCATGCCGCCAGTGTAGGGTATCAAGGATAAAAGTGCAAATTCAAAAACACGTGGGGCGTTCAAAAAAGTTGGCTGTCCATGATTGCCGCAATAATCCCGGATTGATAGTCTTGCCTAACTTTTTGAGCACGATCCGGGTGGCAAAAGAAGACATCCTGTCTTCGCACCGGATAGAACATCCATGTTCTATCCGGGCACAAGAGTGAGCATCCTGCTCACGTGCCAGACAGAACATCCATGTTCCAACCTGGCACAGGAGTGAGCATCCTGCTCACGTGCCAGGCAGAACCTCCATGTTCTAATGTCCTTTGCCTTCGCGCATGGCGAGGGCGTGCTGCATGACGGGAATGAGGGTGGTGGTGCAAAGGCGGCAGGCCCGGACGGAGCCGGGAAAATTGACGATGATGCTCTGGCCGATCATGCCGGCCTCGCCCCGGGAGAGCATGGCGGATGGTGTTTCCCTCAGCGACGCAGCCCGCAGGGCTTCGGAGATGCCGGGGAGGCGTCTTTCGATGAGGGCGGCCGTGACCTCGGGTGAAATATCCCGGGGCGAGATGCCGGTTCCTCCCGTGGTGAGGATGAAGTCAGCGGCATCCTCCGCAACAGCCGGCTTGCTGCCGGGGCCTGAGGCTGTTCCCCAAAAAGCTGTGCCGGAGTGCGGACCTGCTTCAGCATGGGCACGGCCGGCTGCTGCAAGGATGGCGTCACGGATCGCATCAGTCTCGTCCGGGACGATAGTTCGCGTGATCCTGCTGGCGGGAATCGCTTCGCGCAGGACCGATTCAATTTCGGGCCCGGAGCGGTCCTCGTAGACACCGGCAGCAGCACGATCAGAGATCGTAATAACATGGACTTTCACAGGTGATCCTCCCCGGGGTGATGACTTTGGCAAAGATGCCCTTGCGGGGCATGACACAGTCTCCGACAGCTTCGCGGATGGCGCACCCCTGGTGGCATTCCTTGCCGATCTGTGTCACCTCGACGACCGCCTCGCCGAGGACAAGGCGGGTGCCGACGGGCAGGGCCGAGAGGCTGACACCGCGGGTGGTGATGTTTTCGGCAAAGTCACCATAGCTGATCTCTATGCCGTGGCCGCGCATTGTCTCGATGTCTTCACCAGCAAGGAGCGAGATCTGCCGATGCCAGTTGCCGGCGTGGGCATCACCTGTGATTCCGTGGTCAACGACAAGCTCAAGGGCAGCCACCGGCGATTTTTTTTCACCTTTGTTGTGCGAAACATTGAGTGAACAGAGTGCAAAGCTGTGTCTCACGCCAGGGCCTCCTTGGTTTTTTCGGCCAGCCGGATTTCGCCGATCTGCATGCCCTTGTCGATGGCCTTGCACATGTCGTAGATCGTCAGGGCGGCAACCGAGACGGCGGTCAGGGCTTCCATCTCGATGCCGGTACTCTCGACGCAGACGGCCCGGGCCGAAATCAGGATCCGGTCTTCCTCGATGGTAAAGTCGAGACTGACCTGATCGATGCGGATGTTGTGGCAGAGCGGTATCAGGCTGGCCGTCTGCTTGGCGGCCTGGATCCCGGCGATTCGGGCGACGGCGAGGGCATCCCCTTTTTTCAGCAGGGCGCCCTGGAGCTGCAGGATCGTCCCGGGCTGCATGCTGATGTAGCCGGTTGCGGTCGCTGTCCGGCGGACTCGGGGTTTGGCGGAGACGTCCACCATGACGGCCTTGCCGTCCGCATCAAGATGTGAAAATTCCATCGGGTCTTACCCTCCAATCTGGGCTATCGTGCGGTCGTCACACAGGCCACCGCACGGGGGTTTCGCAAGCACGGCCTCGCGGATACTCTCTTCGGGGTGTGCGGGGTCAAAGCGTACTTCGAGGGACGAACGCAGGCAGGGTCGCAGCATGCCGTCCGAGGTCAGCCTGATCCGGTTGCAGGTGGCGCATCGTGGAGGACGCTCCATCCCGTGTCCATCCTGTTTTTCATCAACGAGGGTGTAGGCGGCGATGCGCTGGAGGCGTGCCCCGAGGTTGTCCGCAAACCTGCGCATGGATGCGATCTCATCCGGCGATGTTTCGGGAAAGACGACCATGTTGAGCTTGAGGGGAAACCCGAGGGCGGCGGCGGTCTCGACTCCGGCGATGGCCTGACGGATATCCCCGCCCCGGGTCAGCTCGCGATACCTCTCCGGATCGAGGGTGTCCAGCGAGATATTGATGCTCATCAACCCGGCGGCCTTGAGATCCGCCGCCAGCGGAGCCAGGAGGGTTCCATTGGTCGTCATCCCCAGACTCGTGATTGCCGGTATGGCCGATATCAGCGAAACAAGATGCACGATGCCATGCCGGACCAGCGGCTCGCCGCCGGTCAGTCTGATCTTGCGCACGCCCAGACTGGCCGCAGCCCGTGCGGCTAATGCCAGGTCTTCGAGGGAGAGGAGCTGGTCATGGCGTTTTTTTTCGACCCCCTCGGGGGGCATGCAGTAGGTGCAGCGCAGATTGCAGCGGTCCGTGACCGAGATGCGCAGATAGTCGATCAGGCGGTTAGAGGAGTCGCGCATCTACCCTCTCTCCTGCGGCGATATCCGCTGCCTGGGCCGGGATGATGGCCCAGGCTTCGGCATGGGCCAGTGCTTCGAGATGTGAAGACCCGACCGAGGGAACGGGTGCGACCTGTCCTTCGTCAAGGGCGAGGAGGACCATTTCGCTCCGTGAGGGATCGGTATGCGGGATCGTCTCGCGGGCCAGAAGTGAGACCATCCGTTCGGGGACGGTGATGCCCTGGCGGCGCAGGATGTACGGGCGGACAAAGAGAGTCCAGAGGGCAAAGACTGCCTGCGGATTTCCGGGAAGGGCAAAAACATGTTGGCTTTCACGGCGCCCAAAGAGGAGGGGCTTGCCCGGCTTGAAGGCCATCCGGTGAAAGATGGTCTCGACGCCGGCCTGCGCCAGGGCGTCCGGGACGTGGTCGAAGTCACCGGCTGAAACACCACCGGTGACGAGGAGCACATCAGCGTGGGCCAGGGCATCACTGATTGCGGCCTGGATGCTTTCGGGATCATCACTGACCGAGAGCTGGCGGCAGAGGGGGCAGCGGGTTTCGCGGATCAGGGCCGAAAGCAGGGTGCCGTTGCTGTCATGGATCTGGCCGGGCATGAGGTTTTGACCGGGACTGGCCAGTTCCGAGCCGGTCGTGATGAGTGCGATGCGCGGCGAACGGGCGACAGTGACGGTCGTCAGACCGAGGCCAGCGAGGATGGCGCTATCCGCTGGAGTCAGGACCTTGGGCTGGAGCACAGTCTGGCCTGCCTGAAGATGCGCTCCGCGCCCGACGATGTTGCGGCCCGTCTCGGGAGTGGTAATTGTAATGGAAGAATCTTCTTCGCGGACGTATTCCCTGCGAATCACCTGGACAGCGCCAGCGGGTACGGGGGCGCCCGTCATGATGCGGACACAGGCTCCGCTTGCGGCCAGGTCTGCCGGGATCTCGCCCTGACCGGCGGCGATGGTGGCTCGGACCTGCAGGCTTGTTCCGGGCTGGAGTGCTTCTTCAAAGACAGCGTAGCCGTCCATGGTGGCCTTGTCAAAGGGGGGTGAGTCGATCGGGCTTGAGACAGCCCCGTGGAGGACACGCCCGACTGCGGCTTCAATGGGCAGGGTTTCGCTTGAAACCGGGGGGACGGGTTCCTTCCGGCACAATTCGAGGGCTTCATCAAGAGTGAGCATGGTGTGGGAGACCTTTCCTGCCTGTGTCTGTATCAAGCATCATCATGAATCAGGCCACGGTCAATCTGAAGGATGCGGTCGGCGAGGACTTGTGCTTCTTCATGATCGTGGGTAACGAGGACAAGGGAGAGCCTGGTGCCGGTCTTGAGTTCGCGGACGATACGCCACATCTCCTCGCGAGTCTTGCGGTCGAGTGCCGAAAACGGTTCGTCCAGTAGCAGGACGGATGGCTGTGCCGCCAGGGCGCGGGCCAGGGCCAGACGCTGGCGCTCGCCTCCGGAGAGCATGCGGGGCCGGGCGTGGGCCAGATGGGCGATGCCCAGTCGCTCTAGTTCCTGCTGTGCCAGGGCAGCCACTGCTTTTTTTTGGGGAACAGTCTCATGCCTGCGCCGGTAACCGGCTGTGACGGCAAAAGAGACGTTTTCGAGGGCGCACATGTGGGGGAAGAGGGCCGTATCCTGAAAGACAAAACCTGCAGCCCTTTCCTGTGGAGACAGATTGATCCTGTCCTGGCTGGACCAGACGGTCACCTGATTGATGATGATGGTCCCGCAGTCAGGCGCGGCCAGGCCGGCGATGCACTCGAGCAGGCTGGTTTTTCCGGCACCGGATTCTCCCTGGATGACGAGTGTTTCCCCGGGCGCAACGGAGAGCGAAACATCGAGCACAAATTCCGGGAGCCGGCGGGTGCAGTTGGCCTGGATCATCGGGAGCCTCCGCCCGCCAAGCGGTGTGCCCGGCTGGCTGCCGTGCGTCGCTCGCTCCAGCGGACAACGATGACGATGGCGAAGGAAAGAGCCACCGTGACGCCGAGCAGGAGGTTGGCTGCGCTTGTGTTGCCTGACTCGACCGCCGAGTAGAGGGCCAGGGGGATGGTCTGGGTCGCGCCGGGTATATTGCCCGCCACCATCAGGGTCGCGCCGAATTCCCCGATGGCCCGGGCAAAGGCCAGGGCCATCCCGCCGGCGATGCCGGGCCAGGCCAGGGGAACCGTGATCTTCCAAAAGATGCGCCGCTCGGACGAGCCGAGGGTGCGGGCCGCCGCGATGCAGTGCGGATCGACCGAGGTCAGGGCAGTCTTGGCACTCTGGTACATCAGGGGGAGAGAGACGACGACCGAGGCAATTACCGCAGCCAGCCACGAAAAGAGAAGGCCACCGGACGCACCCCAGAGCGAGCCGACCGGGCCGTTGGGACCGAGGAGGAGCAGGAGGAGATAGCCGGTCATGGTCGGGGGAAAGACCATCGGCGCGAGGATGAGCGATTCGAGGCCACCCGCCAGGATCCGGCCGGGCCTGCTGCGGGTGGCGTTGAGGCGGGCGGCCAAAAACAGACCGAGCACGGCCGTGATGACGGTCGCCAGCCCCGCCACCCGCAGGGAGAGAAGGATCGGGTCAAGAAGATTCATGGCTTGGTAAATCCTGCGCGCTCGAAGGCGGCCTGCGCGGTTGTGCCGGAGAGAAAGAGCACAAATTTTCGGGCAGCCTCCGGGTTGTGCGAGCGGGCGAGGACCGCTGCAGGATAGCGGACCTCTCCGCCGCTTTCGGCAGGGGTGAAGCGGCGGAGGTGCCGGGCCTTGCCGGCCTGAATGAGACGCTGTGCATCTGTGGCAAAGACAAAGCCCCCATCGACCGAACCGGTTTCGATGTATGAGACGATCTGGCGGACCGAATTGCCGGTCACCACCTTGTTTGAGAGAGATTGTTCCAGTCCAAGACGGGCCAAGACGTTGGTGGTGTAGCGGCCGACCGGTGCGCTGACGGGATCACCAACGGCAATCCGTGACCAGACCGCAAGGGTTGTTGCCAGATCGTGCGTGCCATCAGCAAGGGTCCGGGTGGCCGAAACCAAAACGAGGGCATTGGCGGCACAATCACGCCGTGTGTCCCGCAGGATCAGCCCGGCCTTTTCAAGCAGGTCCATGTCCGGGCTGGCCGCCGGGATGAAAACATCGGCAGGTGCGCCGCTTTCGATCTGGGTCCGCAGTGCACCCGACCCGGCGAGGTTGAGGGCGATCCGGCTCCCGCAGGCGGCCTCGGCGGCCGGCTTGAGCTCTTCAAGTACCGGGCCGAGACTGGAGGCTGCCGAGATGATGAGCGGATCCTTGCCCGAGCAGCCGCTGCCCGACCAGATCACGAGACCCGCGATGGCTGTGGCGAGCCAGAGAGGCCTGAGACTGTTCAGCATAAAAAAAGGTATGATACGCATGCGGGCACCCCTGTTTTAGGCCGTGGTGGAATGACGGCGTGTGTATGATGTTTGGCTGAAGCTGGTGCCATGACAAGGGTTGTCCCATGGCTGTATCCGGCTGGATACGCCGTAAAGATACTCAATGAACCCGCGACAGAAAGCAGTGTAGAGGGTAGAATGTATGCAGTGATCGGATAAAGGGGTGAATGATGAAATTGTGGATTGTGATTGTATTGCTCTGTGCCTGTCTGGCTCCATTGTCGGCGGAGGATCTGCGTTTTGTTGCGATCAACGGCCGGACGGAGTACAGGCTGAGCGGATTTCCGAAAGAGATAGCCGGGCATGTGATTATTCCGGCGCGCTGGCAGGGCAAGCCCGTGACGGCCATCGGCGATTCGGCCTTCGCCCGCTCCAAGATTACGGGCGTGACTATCCCATCCAGTGTGCGGACGATCGGGCGGAGCGCATTTGACCGCTGCATGAGTCTGCGCAGGGTGCGTATTCCCGAGAGTGTTACCAATATCGCTGCCTCAGCGTTTTTTTTGTGCACCAAGCTCGAGCGGGTTGAATTTTCCGAAGGATTGATTTCCATCGGGGATCTGGCCTTTAGCGGGTGCCATGCCCTTCGTGAGATGGACTTGCCTGACGGGCTTGTCGTCCTTGGTCCGCATGCCATCAATGGATGTGTTTCACTCGAAAGGATCAAGCTCCCGGCCAGCCTGCGCCGGCTTGGGATGGGGGCCTTGTCGGTCAATACGAAGCTCAAAAAAATCAGGATCCCTGAAGGAATCACAACGCTCGAATACGGTGTTTTCAACGGGAACACGGCCCTTGTTGATGTCGGGCTTCCCGACGGGCTGCGCAGCATCGGCTGGCGTTCGTTTGCCGGCTGTACGGCCTTGCAGGACGTTGAAATTCCCGATACGGTACATACCATCGACCGGGAGGCTTTCCAGCGTTGTACGGCTCTCGGCACGATCGAGTTGCCCAATGCCGTCACCAATCTTGGTGAGTTCGCCTTTGACCGTTGCACCAGACTGGCCAAACTCGAGGGAGGACGTGGCCTGCGGGGCATCGGCAAGGGAGCCTTTCGGGATTGCGCAGCCATGACCGAATTCCGGATCCCGAACGGGATGCGCCGGCTTGGGGAAGAAACCTTCAAGGGCTGCCGCAGCCTCAGGGAGATTATTGTTTCGGACTCGCTGAGCGAGATTGGTGAAGAGGCGTTTCGTGACTGTACTGCGCTGACCCGGTTTGCCATTCCTGCGGGCGTCACAAAGATTGAACGACTGGTCTTTTCGGGCTGCACAGGCTTGCAGAATTTTGCGGTGGCGGCGGGGAGTACAGCTTTTCGCAGTATTGATGGCGTGCTCTTTTCGGCCGACGGAACAACCCTGATCTTGTACCCGGTGGCCAGGAGCGGAGCGTACACGATGCCGGCCGGGACAAACACGATTGGAGACTATGCATTTTTCCAGAGTAAGGCGCTGACCGGGATCACCTTCCCGGCCGGCCTGACTCGTATCGGGGAGTGGAGTTTTTCGGAGTGCCAGTCTCTCAAAAGTGTTCGTGTTCCGGATAGCGTGACCTTTATGGGTCGGGGCGTGTTCCGTGATTGCAGGCAGCTCGTGACGGCCGTGGTCGGGAGCGGGGTTCGCACCGTCTCGCACACCGTCTTTGCGGAATGCACCGCGCTTGCTGAAGTCACGATGCGGGGCAGCCTGCCGCCGGCCGGCGGGCGCGACATGTTTTTGAACTGCCCTGACAGCCTCGTTATCCGGGTTCCGGCGGCTACGATCGGGGCCTGGCGGAGTGCCGAGTGGTGGAGTGTCGTTGCCTCGCGGATGCGGGGGATCTGACGGCCCGTGCCCGAGATCTGTGCCAAATCCATCCTGCGGGTCAGGCCGCGCATTGATTCCTGGTTCGTATCACGGATGAACCTCAACCTGTATCGCGGGTGCGCTCACGATTGTGTCTACTGTGACGGGCGCTCCGAACGGTATCGCGCGCCCGAAGATTTTGCCGGGGCCGTCGAGGTCAAGACCAACGCCCTTGCCGTGTTGCGCAGGGAGTTTGCCCGACAGTTTGGTGATGAACATCTTCAGCAAGAATTGTTTTGGGGAACAGACTCCGGCCTGAATGGAGGCGACCGTCAAGCGGGAGGTGTTCCCCCTCCCGACATCCCCCTTGAGGGGAGGAGAAGCAAACGATCAGGTTTTTTGACCCTGGGGGGTGGGGTCAGTGATCAGTACCAGCCGCTGGAAGCGCAGTACAGGCTGGCCCGGGGTGTGCTCGGGCTTTGTCTCGAATGGCAGATTCCGGTTCACCTCTTGACCAAGTCGGCACTTGCGTTGCGGGACCTGGATCTTTTGGGGGCGATCAATCAGGAGAGCCGGACCGTCGTGTCCGTCAGTCTTACGACGGTGGACGAGGCCATAGCCCGTTTGGTTGAACCGGGGGCCGCCAGTCCGGCTGCGCGCCTGGACGTGTTGCGCCGCTGTAGCGCAGCCGGAATTCCGACCGGGGTCTTTTTGCTGCCACTGTTACCGGGAATCACGGACCAGCCGGAAATGATCCGCGAGACTGTCCGGGCCGCCGCCGCTGCCGGCGCCAGTTTTGTCCAGATGGGTGGACTGACCCTCAAGCCCGGACGGCAGATGGCACACTACCTTGCAACAATCGCCCGGCCCTTTCCCGCAGCGCATGCGCTCACGCGGGAGCTGTATGCACAGGCAAACGAGCACGGGATCCCCCTGACCGATGCTGCCTGGGATCGCTGGGAGCGGATGCATGCGGCCTGGCTGCAGGCCACACAGGAGTTCGGTGTTGCCCGCCGCATGCCCCGGGCCGTCTTCGAAACGGTGCTCGACCCCGCGGACTGCGCTGACGTTGTGAGAATACAGGAACAGGATGTGAACGTCTACCCCGCATAAGTCATTCCCCTCCGGGGACTGCGCCATGACTGCGGGGTACGGATACATCTCCCGCGTCGATACGCGGGACTTCGCTTGTATCCAGCCGTGAGGCCAGGGAGGGCCGTGAACACGGGACAGGAACAGGATGTGAACGTCCCGTGAGGCCAGGACGGCCGTGAACACGGGACAGGAACAGGATGTGAACGTCTACCCCGCATAAGTCATTCCCCTCCGGGGACTGCGCCATGACTGCG
>JAKPMW010000293.1 GCA_029548715.1 Spirochaetota bacterium
CGCGATACAGAGTACCGGCGGAAGGTCATCCTGGATATTTGTACTGATCTCGATAAAACTTTTTTCGAGAAGCCGGCCTGCCAGCATCATGATGCTCTCGAGCACTGCAGTAATCTGTTCTGCACGGACCAGCTGCTTTTCCTGCCATGAAAACACCAGCAGGCTGCTTACGATACGGCTGATGCGCATGCTCTCCAAAATGATCTGGTTGGCATAGTCTTTTTGCTCGGCATGATTGTCAGGGAGCCTGTCGTGAATCAGTTGGGCGAAGTTGATGACTCCCGTCAGGGGATTGTTGATCTCGTGGGCGACACCGCTGGCCAGTGTGCCGATGGATGAGAGCTTTTGCTCCTGTCTAAGCTGGATTTCGTTTTGGTGCCGGGCGAGCCGGTTGGCCAGAAGATCTGCAGCCGTACGAAGGAGGGCGATATCCTGTCCTTCCCATGAACGCTTTTCGCGTGTGCAGTCGAATCCGATAAATCCGAAAAAATGGTTTGAGGTAAATACCGGAATGATCAGGACCGCCTTGATTTGCATTGATTCAAAAAAGCCCCGCACAGATGAGGGAAAATCGTCACTGGTGCTCTGCACGACTTCATTCCCTTCAAGCTGCTTGCGCCAGGGGGTAAAGACCGGCTCCCAGGGGACATGCTGCAGGGCGGGATTGCCGGCCTGTGGTGTTGTCGCAGGCGAGCAGACCTCAAAAACCTGCCGGCTGCAAAGCCCGTCCAGCGGGTCGTGGAAATTTTCAAACAGATAGGCGCGATCGACATCAATTGCCTTGAGGATGATGGTGAGCGCAGCCGGGATCGCCTCGTTGTCCGGCTGGTTGCTCTGCAGAAATCGTGCGCATGAGACGAGCCCGGTCTCGTAGTCCAGGCGTTGCTTGAGATCCAGCGTTGCCTTGTGGCGCCGCTTCTGCTCCTCAATGACCATTCCTATGACAACGGTCGCCAGGGGGTAGGCGATAACGATCGCCAGTCCGATCCGGTTGACTACATTCCAGGCCAGTGCTTCGGGCAGGGTAAACATGAGGAGTACCATGGTGATGTGGACAACGAGACCGAGGATGGCAAAGCGCAAGGGATCGTACGGGAATCGACCCTTGCGGTGCAGCCAGTAACCCAGGGTGCCGAGACTGGCGGAGGCGATGATGACGCTGACTCCGGTTAGGGTTCCGACTCCGCCCTGAAGAATGCGGCAGAGGATGGCCATGGCGGCCGCGATACAGGCAGTGAGCGGCCCGAAAAAGAGGGCGGCCAGACTGAGCATGACGGAACGTCCGTCGAACACCAGGCCGGGCTGAAAGACGAGGGGAAAGAGCATGACCAGGACAGTTGTGGCTCCATACAGGGTGCCCTGCAGGATGCCATTTTTGAGGGACCGTTCATCAAAGCGGCGGGCGATGGTGCCACTGATCAGGCTGACCACGATCAGGACCGAGAGATTGTGGACTATCTCGATGACAAGCACAATGCCCTCCGGCGCACCTGTATCGGCAGTGCGGCAGGATTAATCTTAGACCTGAAACAGGTCGTCGTCCAGAGGATTCCTTGGCGGCAGAGGAGCATCTTGCAGAGTGGTCCGATTCTGCATATACTTGTATCCGGAATCCTGCGAGAGGCAGGCAATCGGACGGCGACAGGGCAGGGATCATGGCCTATCAGGAAACGGCAGCGGAGCAGCTCGAACGCTACAAGGCGATGCCTTCATTTGCCAGGGATTTTCGCAACAAGTCGCTTGAACAGCAGACAGAGATATTCCAGGAATTCGGGATCAAGCATGCCATTCACCGGAAGATGTTCGAGTTTTTGTGCATCGTGATCCAGGACGCCCTGGTCCGGACGGGCCGCTCATTTACAACGTACAAGTATTACGCGGATGCGGTCCTCAAATGGGCATCCAATCCCAACAACCTCCGCAGCATGCCCGGTTTCCCCCGGAGCGAGGACACCCTCAAGACCAATTTTGAGCCGTTGCTTGAGCTTCTGGTCCAGAAGGGGATCGTCATTGTCGGACAGGATCCGCAGACCGGAGACGAACGGAAGACACTTTCGTTTGCCTTTGAAAACAGGATCAAGTCCAATGCTGAAGCCCAGGAGCATGAGAGGATTTCGGCCCTGCTTGAGGGAGAGTATGCGAAGATCAAGGCAGGAGCGCTGCTGCCTCTTCCTGCAAAGCGGCAGATCGAAAAGGCACTGGAGCATGAGCTTGGCCCGAAGATCCGTCTGACACCATTTTCCCCGCAGAAATACACGC
>JAKPMW010000377.1 GCA_029548715.1 Spirochaetota bacterium
TGAGGACTCTGATGCCGCTTTTCCCGGCTGTCAGATTGTCCCAGTATTCAGAAACGGTATGTGCGATGGGGTTGATGGTCCCCATTCCCGTTACTACGACTCGAGTTTTGGAAGGATCACGTTTCATTGGCAGTTCTTTTCCAAGGTTGGATAGTCGTGCGTGGCAGGCACGGGTACCATACAGCAGGGTGGAGTGCGCCACAAGGATACCCCGGGTACGGGATATCCACCTCCGCCCGTAACTACCACAATAACCAATTCGTAAAGCTCAGGTCAAGTGCATCATTGCCTGCCAGCCCTCAAATTTTGACAGAAGCAGCAAGATGTGATATGAATAATGGAACGCGAACGGACAGATTCGCTGATGGGGGCGTGTATGGTACGGCGTTTGATGCTGGTGTGTGCGGGTGTGGCTTTGTGTGCGGTTTCGCTTGGGGCCTTGACGGTTGCCGAGCAGGAGATCCGCCGGGGTGCGCCGGTTGAATTCGTCAATTATCGCGGGCGTTATACCAGGATTGTGACTCCTGCACAGCTGCGGGGTGCAGGGCTTGAGCTGTCCCGGATGGCAACGCTTTCAAACCGCAAGTATATCGCCCGTCGTCAGTATTCGGTCATCCGGGCGATTGATCTTTCGCTGACCAATCGGTTTGATGCCGATATCTTCATGCTCGAGCCTGCGAGCGATATTGTGGACATCAATGGTGTCCGGGATGTCCTTGGTGGCTACCTCTCGGGGCAGTATGGGTACTCCGAGCGTGACGGGCGGGTGCTGGCGACGTTTGTGACATACTACAATGCGATCTACCGGGGTCAGGCGGAGTATGTCCGGACTGCGTACAAACCCGTTGTCAGCTCGCGTCTTGTCCCTGCACATATCGGGATCGACCGCAATTATCGTAACTGGCCGGGGCGTACCCAGATGCTTGTTCCCCTGGTGACATCGACCAATGGCGGAAAACCGAAACTGGATATTGACGGGTTTACCGGGAAGGAAATCATTTCAACACTCACCAACAGGCCAGACAAGGGGATTCCCGAGCGCAAGGACCTGATCGAGATCAAAAAGGACGATCTGGACAAAAAGCAGCAGGATCTTGACAAGGAAAAAAAGAAACTCGAAGACGACAAGAAGAAGCTGGACGAGGACAAAAAGGATCTCAAGAAACAGGAAGATGATCTTGATAAAAAAAAGGAAGACCTGAAGAAAGAGACCGATCCGGTGAAAGCCGAGATCAAAAAGGATGAGATCGCAAAAACCGGACAGGAAATAGAGAAAAAGAAGGACGAGATCAAAAAGGGCGAAGAAGCCATCAAGAAAGACGAAACCAAGGTAGACAAGAAACAGGATGACCTGGACAAAAAGAAGGACGAGGTCAAAAAAGACGAGACCAGCCTCAAAAAAGACGAGCTCAAGCTGGCCGAGGACAAGCTTCCCCAGGTGATCAAGGATGACCTCAAAAAGAAGCAGGATGAGGTTGACAAGACAAAGCAGGAACTCGACAAGAAAGCCGATGAACTCAAAAAACGCGAGGACGAACTCAAAAAGGGTGAGCTTGACCGGAATGTGTATGACGGGGGGCTGTACTATCTGAAGGTGATTGAGCCGCTTGATGATGGTCACTACAAAAATGAAATGGTCCTGATCAACCCGGTCACCAGAAAGGTTGCGCTGGTTTCATCCTTCAAGAACATCTGTGGTAACCGGTATGACATTTTTGGCGGAGGCGCTGTTGTTATCGGGTACGAAGGCAACCACACAAGCGGGCATTTTCTTGTGCTGCTTGACCCCAAAAAACTGGATGTTGTTTCGCGAGGCAGGGTCAATGTGTACTGGCGCAGTTTTGTCGAGGTCAAGGCTGATTCGGTCTACGCGGTGGTGCAGGATAACGGATTTTTCCTGGGCAAGTTTGATGGCAAGCTCGAACAGGTCTCAAGGTCAAAAGAAAAAATTGACAAGGACAGTTTCATCAGCTTTTTCGGTGACTACATCTATGTCAACTCGCACGAAAAAAAGATTCTGGTCTTTCAGGCATCCGACCTTTCACTGGTCGACACGATCCAGCCGTAAGCCGGAACCAGAATGGCACGAAAGCGCAGGCAGGAAGGCAGCGGCGACGAGTCAGTTGAGGCGCTCAAGCAGCTGCTGATGCAGCAGCGTCGCCGCATCGAGGAGCTCGAGCGCATCAACGAGATGCATGACCGGGCCGAGGAGTTTTCGCGCCAGGAACGACTTGATGCCGAGCGGATGCTTGAGGCGCGCGAAAAGCTTCAGAGTCTTTCCGAACAGGAGCGAATGGCGGCCGAGCGGACAATCCGGGCCCAGGAAGGTCTGCAGCGTCTGGCCGAGATGGAGCTGATGGCAGCAGACAGGACGATCCGGGCCCAGGAGACCCTGCACGAGCTGGCCGAAAAGGAGCGAAGAGCGGCGGATGCCACAATCCGGGCCCAGGAAGAGCTGCAGCATCTGGCTGAGAGTGAGCGCTTGCAGGCTGAAGAGTTGTTGGCTGCACATGACAGGATCGAGATGCTGACAGTCAGTGAGATCAAGCAGAGAGACGCTGTCCTGGCTGCGATCCTTTCGATGAATGTTCGCATCAATTCACTGCAGCCCGTCGATGACCTGCTTGAGCATACCCTTGTCGAAGCCTGCCGGCTTTTTGGTGCGAGCCGGGGTTTTATTGCACGCTACACAGGCGCCAACATGTCACCGATAGCGCGGACAGGGTTTGTCTTTGAGGCGGATGCCGACAGGATACTTGAGGCGATTTTGTCCGGGCGTTCGGTAGTTGGCCTGCATGCCAAGCTTACCCGTGAGGGGCGCACAATAGGTCTTGTCTATCTTGAGCGAAATATGGATGGTGACGGGTTTTCGACCATTGACAGCGAATTTCTCGAGATACTGGCCTCACAGCTTTCGGTCGGATTCAACAACTCCCTGCTCTACAACAGGCTGCGCCAGCAAAACAGGGAATTACGACGAATGATCATGCTGAAAAACAATTTTATTGAACATCTCTCGGGCGATCTCCAGCGACCACTCGGCAAGCTTGTCGATATGATTTCAGGAGAAGACTGTTCACGCCACAAGGAGGCGGTCAGTCTTGCCGAGTGGCTTCGCCGGACAGTCAACAAGGTTATCTCGGTGGCAGCCCTGCAGCAGGAAGTCGATGAGATGTATCTGCATTCGATCCGTATGGATGTGATGATACGGGAGATTGTGCAGGCCCTCCAGGACGAGATCGACAGGCGCCAGATTTTGGTGCAGTACGAATTTCCCGAGGCTATCAAGCCATTTGACGGGAACCAGGATATCATCCACACGATCATGGACGAGGTGATCTGCAACGCCGTTGTCTACAACAGGATCGGGGGGAGCCTGCGGATTCTGATAAATCAGGATTCACAGTTTTGTCACATAACCATAGCGGATACCGGCATCGGGATCCGCAAGGATGATCTCGACAAGGTGTTTGAGCGGTTTTATCGTGCGGGGACTTCGCATGATCTGTATAACCGGGGTGCGGGCCTTGGTTTGTATATTGTGCGGAATTTTATCGAGGCCTATGGAGGATCTATTTCCCTCTCGAGTATACAGGAAAAGGGCACCGAAGTGTCCCTTTCCTTTCCCATGTAGTTCGACCCTAAAAAATGATTGTGTATCTGGTCCCCCGGGATCTGTCAAGCGTGAGGTCTGCCTGAAGCTGCTTGCACAGGATAGACACAAGCTGCAGCCCGAAGGAATGGGCTGATGCCATGTCAAGGCCGTCAGGTAATCCACAGCCATCATCTTCGATGACAAGGACAAACTGCTTACCAGGCGTCGTGCCATTCATGGATGTCAGGGAGATACGGATATTTCCGGTACTCTCTCCTGGGAAGGCATGCTTCATTGAATTCGATACGAGCTCGTTGAGAATCAGTCCGCAGGGTATGGCCTTTACCAGATCCAGGCTGGTCTCACTGTTTTCGATTGAATAATTGATGCGCTGCTCGCGATCCAGGGCCTCTGACAGGGAGGAGAGAATGCGATTGGCCACCGGACCAAAGGAGATGGATGAAAGATTGTCGGACCTGTACAGCTCTTCATGGACGATTGCCATGCTGTGTACACGCTGGGCTATCTGCTGGAGTGCGTCAATTGAATGCGGGTCCCGCTGGAAGTCTGCCTGGGTCTCAAGCAGACTGACCACGATTTGCATGTTGTTTTTAACACGATGGTGTACTTCACGCAGCAACGTCTCCTTTTCGGACAATGACTTTCTGAGCGCTGTTTCTGCAGAATTCTTCTCGTTATAGTACAGTTCGATCCTGTCAAGAATCCCGTTGACTGTCTCCACGATCGGGGCAAAGTCCTGCGAAGGGACGGAGGGCAGTCGGTACCAGGGTCGTGCGTCCGGGTCGATGGCACGTATCCCCTGCTCGAGAAGCGCCAGAGGGAGATCGATATGCCTGCGCTGGTACCAGATAAAGGAACCCCAGATGACAAGTGAAACGGCAATGATGGCGATAAACGTCAACTTCAGGGTGTCAAGGGTTGCATCCAGCTGGGTGTCAGGTACGAAGGAGGCTACGATGAGGTCAAGGGGCTCCATCTGCCTGAAGACGAGGAATCCGTCGGTTCCGCCCAGCTCGACCTCCAGTGAACCGGATTTTGTCTGTGAAATATTGGTCAGGACTCTTGCATAATCAGGATGGGGGAGCTTGACATCAAGGGGGTTGCGGTTTGTTGTTATTGAAGAGTGTGCAAGAAGATGTCCGTCGGTGCTGACAACAAATGAACTTCCAGTCCCGTCAGGTGAGGTGACCGCGATTCGTGCCAGCAGGGAATCAATAGGAAGGTCACCAGCCAAAACTCCCTTGAGCATGCCTGTCTGGCCAAAGATCGGCTTGCAGACCGTGATGATCAGCTTGTCCCTGCTTGCATTGAGAAATACGGGCGTTGTTGTCAGGTCTCCGGCGCGCAGGGCTGCCAGATACCAGGGACGTGTGCGCAGATCAAAGCCTGAGGGCATCTTCCACTTGCTGGCGTTTATCATCCGGTTGTCGGGAGTTCCAAAATACAGGGTTGTGAAGTCCCGTCCCGATTCCAGAAACGTCTCAAGATATCGCAGGGTAGCGCTCTCGTCAGTGTCATTTTTTTTGACGAGTGTTCCTGCCAGATTGATGATCTGGCCGTGTTCGCGAATCCACCCATCAATGCTGCTGATCTCACGCTCGATGAAAATCCGCATTACGTCATTATCCTTGGTCCTCAGTGTGTCCCGGGATATGAGGTACTGGATAACAACGGATGCAGTCATGACGGTCAGGACAAGGCCCGCCAGGAGGTGAAGTCTGAGACTGCGCTTCATCGGCATTCGGGAACTCCTCCACTTGACGCGATCTTCCAGTATTGTACTGTCAACTGCCCTGTAATGAAAGAGGAGAGTGCATGCGCAATCCGTGCGGAGAAGTGATGAGAAACTGCTAAATCTTTTCAAAAAAACTCCGACCATCAGAAAGGGAAACGGACTTCCCGGCAATCATCATCTGAAATGGATTTCACAATCATGATGTGCACAATCGATGCCCGTCTGGTCCCTGACAGGACGGATGCAAGGCGTCGTATGCCGGAGGGTCAATATGGTGTTTACCAAGCGTATGCGTATTGTGTCAGTTCTCATTGGAGCGGTCATTCTGCTGATCCCAGCTCTTGTGCTGGCGCTTGATGACATTACGGTCATCGATTTTGGCGGCTACGAAAAACGGATTACCGCAGAGTTTCAAAGCATCAGCACGAATACCCAGCCTGTAAATCAGGATGGCTCACCAAATTATGTGCTGACGCCTTCGGTGATGGCAGTCAGCAACTGGATTGTCGAGGTGCGGTCTTCCGGGTTGCGTATTCCAAATATTATCAAGTCCCAGTGTCTGCCCGTAAACAGCAAGCTTCAGAAACAGAGTGTCATGGGTGTCAGGATCAATTTTCCTGAAACACGGCAAAACGACCGCGCCTATATCCGTCCCCAGTTCGAGTTCCATGTCTATGACAAAAAGGGAAATTTCACCAACCTTTCCAACGGGATAGTTGCCAATGTTGGACTGATCAAGGACATGTCGGTCTGGGTCAAGGGGCGCAACTACCCCTTCGATTTTGCAGTCCGCATGATCGACCAGGACAGCAAGGCCCACGAGTTTTTCTTTGGCAACCTCTTTTTCGACAATTGGCGCAAACTGACCTGGGTAAACCCCAACTACATTGATCAGGTCAAGGACCGGGTGATCATTCGCAAGCCGATGTATCCCAAGGATCTGCCCTTTCTCAAATTCAGCTCGTTTGTTGTCTACAGGAACATGGACCAGATCGGGGGGGATTTTGTCCTGTACATCAAGAATCTGACCATGCGCTATGAGCGCCATGCAACGAGTATTCTTGAGGACGACATTGACGATGAAGAGGTCTGGAAGATTCTTCAGCAGCGCGCAATCGACAATATGCAGCGTGAGCAGAAGGGTCTGGCCGAGAAGGCGCATGATCTCAAGCAGAACATCAAACTGCAAAAAGAAGGCAATGTCCAGTGATGACGCTGGCCCGGGTCACAGGAGAGCTTGATGCTCTCCTTGACCGGAGGAGGATAGCAGACTATTCGAACAATGGTCTGCAGATCGAAGGTCGGCCGGAGGTCAGGCGGATAGCCTTTGCAGTGGATGCGGGACTTGAGACGATCCAGCGTGCCAGACAGGCTTCGGCTGACCTTCTGGTTGTCCACCATGGTCTCTTCTGGAACCAGCCCCTCATGATTACAGGAACGCACAGACAGCGGGTTGCGGCCTGTATCGAAAACGGGATCTCCCTTTACGCGGCCCACCTTCCCCTTGATGTCCATCCCCGGTTTGGAAACAATCCCGGCATTCTGGAGGACGCAGGATTTTCGGTCTCGGGACGCTTTGCCGAAGAGCGGGGTCTTGCTGTCGGATTTATGGGAACATGCGAGGGCGGACGGACCCTGGAAGAGATCCAGGCTGGGCTTGAAGCCAGTCTGGGGTGCAGGCCCTTCAGGATCCTCGGCACAACAGAACCTGAAAAACGGTATTACACAGCGGGTGCCATTACTGGCAGCGGGTTGAGATACGCTGAGGAGGCATCCGCGCTGGGCGCTGATATCTATCTCAGCGGAGAGGGAAGTCACGCAGCGTACCATCAGGTTATCGAATGCGGGATTGTCTGCCTTCTCTACGGGCATTATCTCAGCGAGACTGTCGGACTCAGGCGGCTTATGGCGCACCTGGTCAAGGAATGGAATATCGAGTGTGTCTTTCTTGATGTTCCGACCGGATTCTGACAGCCCTTATTCGCTCTCTCTGTTTTCTTCGGCAAGGCACAGGGCCGCGAGATCCTGGTACAGGAGTGTTCCTTCGCGCATGCGGGCAAGAATCCCTGGCCCGAGGTTTTTTACTTCCCTGGCAGGATTGCCGGCCCAGAGGGTTTCAGGAGGAACAGAGGCCCGCTCGGGAATCAGTGCTCCTGCAGCGACAAGGGCATGATGGCCGATGGTTGCGCCTGACAGGATGATGGCACCCATCCCGATGAGGGCACCTTCCCCGATCGTACAGCCGTGGCAGATGGCGCCATGCCCGACGAGGACATTCTCCTGGAGAATGCAGGGTTGCTCACGCCCTACATGAAGCACCGCATTGTCCTGGATGTTGCTTCCTTGTCCGATGATAACCGGAGCAAGATCGCCGCGTACAACCGCATTCCACCAGATACTGACCCGAGGCCCAAGCCGGACATCCCCCACGATGCGGGCACCAGGCGCAATGTAGGCGGACTGGTCTGCCTGGGGGAATACCCCGTTGTATGGATATAAGCCTCTTCTTCTCATGGCGATCCTCCGGCAGTCAGCGGGACTTCTTCCTACAGTCCATTTCGAATTGTACCGATAAATGAAACAAATTCCTGCAGAATGTGGAGCGTAACACCATGAGAAACCTGATCGCTCTGGTACTTGTCGTCATCCTTGTCTCCCTGCCGCTGGCAGCAGCCGAGACAGCCAATATTCCCATGCTGTTTTATGGAGAGGCATCGTGGTATGGGGATACCTATCACGGGAGGGCAACCGCAAGCGGTGAAACCTACGACATGACAATGCTGACTGCGGCGCACAGGACGCTCCCATTCGGGACACTGGTCCGGGTCACAAACCTTGAAAATGACAAGAGCGTTACCGTCAGGATCAATGACCGGGGGCCGTTTGCGAAGGACAGGGTGATCGATGTCTCCCGTGCAGCAGCCTCGCTTCTGGATTTTCACAACAAGGGAACCGCCAAGGTCGAGATTCGGGTAGTCCAGCTTGGGGATGGCAAGATGCAGGCCTCTGTCAGCGCTGCAAGTGCAGCCCCCTCCCTGGGCAAGGGTGATGAGAAGGCACAAACCCCTGCCGCGTCCCAAGACGCGTCCCAGGACGCAATGGCAAAGGATACGCGGGTTCCGGATACGAACAGGCATGTGGTAGTTGTAGATCCGAAAAAGACGACCGAGACAGACACGACCGATGGCCCCCGAATCATCCGGCCTGAGGATGTTCACCATAAAAATGATACGCAGGAAAAAGTGCAGGCGAATGACTCCGGTCGCTTTGTGGTTCAGGCGGGTGCCTTTTTGAGCCTGGATAACGCCGAAAACCTCTTGAGAAAAATTCAGGCCCTGGGCTTGCCGGTGTATCTCAGGCAGTTTTCCGGTGAAAAGCTGCACCGGGTATGGGTTGGACCGTTTGGGACAAAGGCGGATGCGGACCAGGTGCTTGACAGGGTTCGGTCAAAGGCTGAACAGGCATTTGTCAGAAACAGGAATTGACGGGCAATGCGCACATTTTTTCGGGATATGGCAGGGCCGTTTGTCAGGGAACTCACCGGGCATAACCGGTGGGTCCATCTGGCATTTGCCGGGATAGCCGCCGTCTTTCTCTGCTACATCTATCTTGGCAAAGAACCCTTTATGAAGGGTGCAGGATACGGGATTCCCGCTCTTGTCAGCGGTGAAACTGCAGCCGGTGAACGGCGCAGCGAATTGCAGCGCCATAGACGACTGGCGACTGCCAATCCACCGGCAGCCACGGCAAGTGAAAGCAGGGTCGCCGAACTGGAAAAGCGTGTTGCGGAGGACAACAGGTCTGCTCCGGGACGCGCCCGTGCCATGCATTACCTCAAGTATGCCGGATGGTTTTTTGCGACATTTGTCATACTTTTTGTGATTCCGGTGATGTTTATCATGCTTCATCCGCATCTGCGGTTGAGGGATTACGGACTCGGGCTGGGAGACTGGAAGTTTTCGCTCAGGATATTTTCCGTTTTTGCCCTGATCATGATTCTGGCGGTCTTGGCCATAAAGATTTTCAGGATTGAGGGTTTTTTGCGTTACTACCCGATGTTCGCCGAAAAGGGTGTCACGGGAAGCCAGGCTGATTTTTTGCTCTGGTTTATCATTGTTGAATTGTGTTTTTTCCTGTACTTTGTCGGCTGGGAGTTTTTTTTCCGCGGGCTCCTGGTTTTCCCGCTTTCGAGGCGTATCGGGCCTTTGGCAGCGCTGGTGGGGATTGTTCCTTTTGCAATCATGCATGCAGGAAAACCGGTTGCGGAGGCATTTGGTTCGATTATTGCCGCGTGGGTGCTTGGTATTCTTGTTATACGGGCGCGATCCTTTTGGGTTTGTCCGGTGCTGCATTTTGCCATTGCGTTTGTGATGGACCTGATGGCAGCGTTGTCACGAAATCTCTTTTGATGATCGGGTGCGACCATGGCGTACGATGACGAGTCGATTCGAAAGGCCAAGGACAAAGGTATCTTCAATGACAGCTTTGATCCGATGGCACTCGGGTTGAGCGAGGAAGAGAAAAAACGCATGGCGCGAGGCTTTGAAGGCGCGCAGCGTGATCTTCTCAAACAGGCCGAATCATCGGGAGCACGCTCGGGCAGCAAGCGGGAGACTCGTGGAAAACAGTCCGCAGGGAAGGTGGGCTTTTTTGAACGGGTTGTGCGGTTTTTTCTCATGCTCTTTACCGGCTTGTCGCCTGCCGATTACGAGAAGAAAAAGAAGATCAAGGAACTCAAGCAGGCCATCAAACGGCTCAAGCCACAGGTCTATAATTTTCAGACAGAAACGATTTCGGCGGAGTTTGCCAGGCTCATCCACGATTTTGTCAGGTTGATCTGGCCGTACCGGGTAGTCTTTGAGGATGTCTTCGGTGAAGACGATGCCGAGCAGCATCTTGATTTTCAGTTGTACTACGTTCGAATGATGGTGCCGACGATCACGGATGAAGAGGTATACCGCTTTACGGAAGATGGATTGAAGGAGTATGTCCGCAACGACCGGGACTCGATGGTCCGTAAGCGTGTTGACGAGATGGCAGATATTTTCTTGCGGAATATTGATGAGGAGACAAGGCGGCGGCTCAATCGTTCGTTTGCGGATTTTATCAACACAAAAGAGATGATCGGGTACAACTTTTTCTCACTGCTCAGGCGGTTTCATTCCGGATATACGGTTGAAGACGAAAACCAGGTTTTCCATGACATCAGGCCGGATGGAACCGGAGAAATGCTCAAGGACCTCGAGAGTGTGCTGCTGGCAGTCAACACCAAGATGTTGCCCTCCGTCCTCGGCATAGCCGCAGGGTATTATCAGGAGAGAATGCTTCAGAAAATGGATCAGGAAGCCGGTGCTGCAACGCTCCTTCATTTTCAGAAAATGGCAGAAAGTGGATACCGGACAGTCACGTCTGCGCTTTCGCGAATTGTCAACGGGCAGCAGATCTGTCTTCTGATCAGGTATGTTACAAAAAACCTTGAGTATGAGACACACATCTATCCAAGAGGAACAAACTTTTTTGAGGAGTTTGGCAAGGGCCTGTCTTCGGCGCTTGAGGCCAGAGTCAGCCGGGTATTGGCCAGACGCAAGCAGGAAGAGGTGGATGCCAGGCTCAAGGAGATGTTTGAGACGCTCGAACCGCTGCCGGATTTTATCTACTCGGACGCGACCAATGCAATTCTGACCAAGCTTGACCTGCCGGAGTTTATCTATCCGACAGCGTTTTACGTTTCGATGAGGTTTTACGCTGAAAAATATTACCAGTATATCAAGCGGGTGTTGAACAAGCTGATTGTTGACGGAAGCTTCAAGGACAGTCTGGCCAGACGAACCCTTGCCGATGAATTTTACAAAATGGATGATCTTTCAAACAGGCTGACTGTCTTTTCCAACTCTGTGAACATGCGCAAGGAAAAGGGGAGTCTCTTTCAGGCGATGCTGCAGAAATTCAAGGGCGATCTGGCTTCCAAAAAAGCGCTTGGCGCCCGGATTGCGGCCATTAACCAAGACCTGCACGCTGTCTTGCAGGATATCCGCGACTGTACGATCAACCTTCAGACCGTTTTGGTGCGGATAGGGCATGACATTGATTCGGAGAAACCCGAGATACTTGACAATCTTCACAAGATAGGGACATCCGGCAACGCCCGTTTTCTTGGAGAACTTAGAAGAAGCATTCGCGAGACCGTCCTGTTTTCGGATGTCATCCTCAAGGTTTTCAAGGATTCCTGAAACACACGCATTGGCTGTCAGACGATTTCTTTTGCGATAAGGAAGGCAAGCTCGAGTGCCTGACGGGCATTGAGCCTTGGGTCGCAGGCGGTCTGATAGTTGGTCGCCAGATCTGATGCGGCAAGTCCTTCAGCACCGCCGGTGCATTCGGTGACATTGTCTCCTGTCAACTCAAGATGCACGCCTCCGGCGATTGTGCCTTCGGATTTGTGAATCTGGAGAAAATCACGCAATTCGGACACGACCAGGGCAAAATCGCGGGTCTTGTACCCTCCTGCAGTCGTGCTTGTATTGCCATGCATCGGATCACAGCTCCAGAGGACATCATATCCATGGGTCTTGATGGTGCGGATCAGGCCAGGGAGATGCTTGGCGATGTTGGGTGCCCCAAAGCGTGTAATCAGGGTAATCCTGCCGGCTTCATTGGACGGATTGACAGTGTCAATCAGGCGGCACAGGTCGTCCGGGGACATGGATGGCCCTGACTTGATTCCGACCGGATTCCGGATTCCGCGCAAAAATTCGACGTGAGCGCCATCCGGCTGGCGCGTCCGGTCCCCCAGCCAGAGCATGTGCGCCGAGAGGTCGTAATAGCGTCCGCTCTGAGGATCAAGCCGGGTCAGCGCTGATTCATAGTCGAGGACGAGGGCCTCATGGGAAGTATAAAAGTCGGTTGTGGCGGTCTCCTCGCGCGAATTGACTCCACAGGCTTGCATAAAGGCAAGTGCCTTTGAGATGCCGTCTGCGATCTCGGCAAACTGCTGCCCCTGCGGGCTGTCAAGGATGAAGGCTTCATTCCATGAGTGAACCTGCTGCAGGTCGGCAAATCCTCCCTTGGAGAGCCCCCGGACGATGTTGAGGATCGAAGCACTGAAATTGTAGGCATCAAGCAGGTTTTTCGGGTTGGGGGTCCGGGACTTTATCGTCCCTTCAGGCCGGTTGACGATGTCCCCGAAATAATTGGGCAATTCCTCGCCGTTGATGGTCTCGGTCGCCTGCGAGCGTGGTTTGGCAAATTGACCGGCAAACCGGCCGACCTTGATGACCGGTTTGGCGGCTGCATACATCAGGACCATGTTCATCTGGAGTAAAACACGCAGCAGACTTTCGATCTGGTCAAGCCGGGGAGAAAAGCGTTCGGCACAGTCACCACCCTGGAGAAGAAACATTCGGCCCCGCGCAGCCTGCGAAATCTTTTCGCGCAGGATGTCCACTTCGCCGGTGAACACAAGAGGCAGGCGTTGTCCCAGTATTTCGAGAATCCTCGACAGTTTATCCCGGTCCGGCCAGTCCGGCTGCTGTCGTGCGGGAAAGTTCTGCCAGGAGAGCGGGTTCCAGCGGTGCATGACTTCCTCCTGATGTGTGTCCGATAGGGCAAGGTGATACCAAGAATATACGACGACAATGGGCGTGCGGCTTGGCCGACCGAACGGCGGACAGGTATATTTAGGATTGTACCATATAAGGAGGCCGTTGATGTTTGAGGGACTGACGCCGAGGGCGCAAAAGATCATCGGTCTCATGGCCCAGGAAGAGGCCAAGAGACTCAATCATGACAAACTGGTGCCGGAGCATGTTCTGCTTGGCTTGCTCAAGCACGGGCAGGGCATCGCCATTGATACACTCAAGAATCTGGGCGTTGATCTGGAGGAGCTTCAGCGTGACATAGAAAATGCCATCCGCAAGAGTGGTGAGATTCTCATGCTGGGGGAGGTACCACCCTCTCCGCGAATTGAAAAGGTGCTGCGCTACAGTGCCGAGGAGTCAAAAAATCTCGGACACACCTATATCGGGACCGAGCATCTTCTGCTTGGCATACTTCGTGAGGACAACTCGAAGGCGGCAATGATCCTTGAGTCAAGGGGTGTCAAGCTTGACAAGGTTCGCAACAGCATTCTCAAGCTGCTTGGGTTTGGGACCATGCCCAAGAGTACCGGGAGCGAATCTGTCAAGACGCCAACGCTGGATGATTTCAGCCGGGACCTGACCGAGATAGCGCGCCAGGGCAAGCTCGATCCCGTGATTGGGCGGCAAAACGAGATTGAGCGCGTTGTGCAGATCCTGTCGCGGCGGAAAAAAAATAATCCGGTGTTAATCGGCGAGCCCGGTGTCGGGAAGACCGCCATCGTTGAAGGACTGGCCCGAAACATTGTCAGTGGCGAGGTTCCCGAGCTTTTGTTAAACCGCCGGCTGGTCACCCTTGATTTGCCCTCGCTTGTGGCGGGGACAAAATATCGCGGCGAATTTGAAGAACGTTTGCGCAATGTGATCAATGAGATCCGCAAGGCCAGCAATATCATACTCTTTATTGACGAGCTGCATACCCTGATTGGTGCAGGCGGGGCTGAAGGAGCGATTGACGCGGCAAACATGCTCAAGCCGGCGCTGGCGCGTGGTGAACTGCAGTGCATCGGGGCAACAACCCTGAATGAATTTCGCAAGCATATCGAGCGGGATGCTGCACTTGAGCGCCGGTTCCAACCGATTCTGGTTGAAGAACCTCCCGTGCTGGAGACCGTGCAGATTCTGCATGGCCTGAAGGAAAACTACGAAGCGCATCACAAGGTACGGTATTCGGATGATGCGATTGAGGCAGCGGCAAATCTGGCTCATCGCTACATCAAGGATCGTTTTTTACCCGACAAGGCGGTTGACCTGCTGGACGAGGCCGGAGCCAAGGCCCGGCTGGCGAGCTCAACCCGCCCGGCGTCTTTTGTTGAACTTGAGAAGGAGATTGACGCTCTTAACCGCGAAAAAGATGAGCTGGTCAGGATTCAGAACTACGAGAAGGCAGCTGATGTGCGGGACAAGGTCAAGATACGCAAGGAAGAGCTCAAGCAGCTGACCGAATCCTGGCGTCAGTCGATCAACAAGGATACACCCCTGATCGGGTACGAGGACATTTCGAGGATTGTCTCCTCAATTACCGGGATTCCTCTTTCACGCCTGACCGAAAGCGAGTCCAAAAAACTTCTGCGCATGGAAGAGGACCTGCACAAGCGGGTCATCGGCCAGGAGGATGCCATTGCGGCTGTCAGTCGTGCGGTGCGGCGTTCGCGGACCGGACTCAAATCTCCCAAGCGGCCGACTGGCACCTTTATTTTCCTCGGCCCAACCGGAGTGGGAAAGACCGAGCTGGCCCGTGCCCTGGCCGAACTGCTGTTTGGCAACGAGGATGCCCTGATCCGGTTTGACATGAGCGAGTTCATGGAAAAACACTCCGTCAGCAGGCTGATCGGTGCGCCCCCGGGGTACGTCGGATATGATGAGGGTGGGGCCCTGACCGAAAAGGTGCGCCGGAGACCCTACAGTGTTCTCCTGCTTGACGAGATTGAAAAGGCACATCCGGATGTCTTCAACATTCTGCTGCAGGTCATGGAAGATGGGCAGTTGACGGACAATCTCGGACATACGGTTGATTTCAGGAATACAGTCATCATCCTGACGTCGAATGTCGGTGCCCGTGAGATCACCAAGGAGGTCTCCCTCGGTTTCTCTTCGATCAGCGATGACGAGCAGGATTTTTCGGACATGAAGGAAAAGGCCATGGGCGAGCTGAGGCGGACATTCAGTCCTGAATTCCTCAATCGTGTGGATGAGGTTGTGGTTTTCCATTCATTGGCCTGGGCACATATTGCGAGCATCCTGGATGTGATGCTGCGTGAGCTTTCTTCGCGTCTGAGCGAAAAGGGAATGATCCTTGAGTTGAGTGAACGTGCACGGGAAGAGATAATCCGCCGAGGGTATAACCGCAAGTATGGGGCGAGGCCCTTGCGAAGGACCATTCAGCGCGAAATTGAAGACCCGCTGGCACAACGGTTTTTGGCGGGAGAATTCAAGGATCAGTCGCGGATCTGTATTGGCTTCGAGGACGGTGCCGGATTTGTCTTTACCATTGATGGTACTGCCGGACAGGAATCAGCGGATACTGGTGGGGAAAACGGGAGTCCTGAATGAACAAGGCCGGAAAAGGGACAGCTTGCAGTATCGTGTGCTTGCTGCTGGTATGCATGGCGGGTCTTCTCTCTGCTGAGAGTCCTGCGGATCTTTATCGTATCGGCAAGGGCGCGTTTGAAGACGGGTTTTATGATCTCTCGCGAAGAAACCTCAAGCGTCTTGTGACAGAATATCCTGACAGTGAGATGGCTGACCGGGCACAGTACTATATTGGTTTGAGCTTTTTCAGACAGGACAACTACACAGCTACTGCTTTTGAGATGCAGACCCTGCTTCAGCGCTACCCGGATTCTGCCTTCAGGCTTGCGGCGGGATACTATATCGCGGCGAGTGAGCAAAAAAGGGGGAATCTGCTTGAGAGCGTGGTTCAGCTTGAGAAGCTGGTCAAGAAGTCTGGTGATGATCCTGTCCTTCCGCATGCATGGTTTTCCCTTGGTGAGGGATGCATGCAGCTCAAGCGGTATGACAGGGCGGGAGAAGCATTTGCACAGATTATACACACCTGGCCAAAGCATGAAATAGCAGGATATGCCAGGCTCCAGTATGGCCTTGCTCTCTTCCGCCAGCGTGATTACCGGGCATCGGCACGGGAGTTTTCGCTGTTGATTCATACCGGAGGCAAGTCCGAGCTTGTCCCCCAGGGGTTGTACTGGCTCGGGGAGAGCCGCTACTGGCTTGAAGAATATGATGAGGCCAGGAAGAATTTCTCCAGCCTCCTGGCCAATTGGCCCCGGAGCGAGTATGCCGGGGATGCCCGGTACCGGACTGCCTTTTCATGGCTCAGGCAGGATGCTTTTGAGACGGCCCGGACGAATTTCAGGGAGTTTGTGGCCGCTTGGCCCCGGCATCCCCTGGTGCCGGATGCGTTGCTCAAGCTGGGATGGCTTGCGCAGCGTGGGGGCGAGTATCAGGTTGCATCAGAATATTACGAAAACATAATTAAAAATTTTCCCCGCTCGGGCCCGGTTTTGGCAGAGGCATCGTTCAACGCTGCCCTTTGCCACTACAAGCTGGGAAACAACTCCCGTGCCGCCGAACTCTTTTCCAGGGTTGCGGGACTTCAGTCAACCGATGAGCAAAAAGTGCTTGCGCTCAAGAGCACGGGTGATGTTGCCCTGGTGATGGGGAAACCTGCTGAGGCAATGGTTGCCTACGAGCGGTTTATCAAGACATGGCCGGCACATGCCCTTGCCGAGGAAGTCTGGTATTGGCTCGGGACAGCATATATGCGTACCAAAAAATTTGAAATGGCACGCGAAGCCTTTTTGGGGATGCAGCGGAATTTCCCGAAGTCCGGGAGAATGGCCGAGGTGGTGTTTTTATCCGG
>JAKPMW010000379.1 GCA_029548715.1 Spirochaetota bacterium
GTTTCGGGGTGTAGTTGTATCGCTCCTCCTGGAGCGGGGAGTACTGGCTCTCCATGATACGTCTCCTTGTGCTTGAGAGTGGAATGGGTTTTGTCTGAGAGAAAAGTACTTCGGGGCAGGCACGCGAGCAAGTTTTGAAAGGATTCGAATCCCGGATTGAGAGGTGCGCCTAACTTTGTTATATGTGCCTAAAAAAGTTATAGACACCTCTCAATCCGGGATTAAGCATTTGCTGTCGTGCTTCGCCCCCTGCAGGGACTACGCCTGTCTTCTTTTCACGAACGGGCTTCCGTGGTATAGTGTTCCGGCACAAGCGGACAGGAGGGAACGGATGGCCAGGATTCTCTTTATCATCGCCAGAGAAGGTTTTCGCGACGAAGAATACGATATTCCCAGACGCAGGCTTGAGAGAGAGGGGCACACGGTTGTGACGGCTTCGACAGCGATCGGGAGGGCAACCGGCAAACTGGGAATGCCCGCAGAGGTGGAGATCGCTCTTCCTGATGTTGAAATCAGTGAGTATGCCGGGGTGGCCTGCATTGGTGGTCCGGGCTCGCCGCAGTTTTGGGACGATCACCTTGTCCACGATCTGCTGAGACAGGCGGGCCGCTCGGGACTGGTTGTTGCAGGGATCTGCAGCGCCGCTGTTATCCTTGCCAGATCAGGGGTTCTTGCCAGCCGCCGTGCGACGGTCTGGCCCGGTGACGGAGAGATCTTTGCCCCGCTTGTCGGCGAGTATACCGCTGCCCGGTGTGAGGTTGACGGGAAATTCATTACGGCTGATGGCCCTGCTGCGGCAGAGGCTTTTGCGGAAGCACTCTGCACAGCCCTCGCCTGACGCGGAATCAGTCTTCACCGGAGAGCTTTCTGTAGAGCGAGGCCACGGATATCCCCAGTCTGGCGGCGGCTTCCTTCTTGTCATCAGCGCATTGGCGGATTGTCTCTTCGACATAGCGGCGTTCGAAGGCTGCAACCGCCTGCTTGAGGGATTGCCCGGCGGTGTCGGCCGGTGCAATCTCGTTCAGGGCGAGTGCGGGCAGGCGTCGCTCCGGTTCATCCGGGACGGCGATCTGTCTCAGGTGGGAGGGCAGGCTGGAGAGCCCGATCCTGTTGCCTTCGCAGAGGATCACTGCCCGTTCAATGATATTTTCCAGCTCGCGGATATTCCCCTTCCATGTGTGCTGCTCGAGGGCCCGCATGGCTTCGGGTTCAACTTCCGGTTCAGGCATCGCGATTGCTTCGGATTTCTTTTTGACAAAATAGCGTGCCAGGAGGGGGATGTCGTCCTGGCGCTCGCGCAGGGGCGGGACACGGATTTCGACCACGTTGAGCCTGTAGTAGAGATCCTCCCTGAACGAGCCGGTTCCGATTTCACGGGCCAGATCCTTGTTGGTTGCGGCGATGATCCTGGCGGTAAAGGGCAGAGTCTCGGTGCTTCCGATCGGCTGGACAACACGCTCCTCAAGTGCTCTGAGCAGCTTGGTCTGAAGTCCCGGAGGCATTTCCCCGATTTCATCCAGAAAGAGGGAACCCTCGTCCGCGCTGGCAAAGAGCCCGACCTTGTCCTTGTAGGCCCCGGTGAACGAGCCCTTCTTGTATCCGAAGAGCTCACTTTCCAGAAGATTTTCGGGGATGGCGCCGCAATTGATGGCCAGAAAGGGCCCGCTTCTGCAGGGACTGTTGGCGTGGATCGCACGGGCAACCAGTTCCTTGCCGGTTCCGCTTTCACCGAGAATCAGCACATTGCTTCGTGCGATCGAGATGCGCCGGATCATCTCAAGCACGCCCAGGATCCCTTCGCTCTTTCCGATAATGGCCGAAAAATCATACTTCTCCTGGAGCTGGTTTCGGAGTGCCGTGTTTTCCCGGGAGAGCGAGCGCATGGCCAGGATGTTGCGGATCCGCAGGCGGATTTCTTCTATTAAAAACGGTTTTGTAATATAGTCGTAGGCGCCTTCCCGCATTGCGGAAACTGCCGAGTCGACGCTCCCGTAGGCAGTGATGATGATCACCAGTGTCTCGGGCCAGCGCTCCCGGATGATCCTCAAAAGGGCAGCGCCATCGAGGCGGGGCATGGTCAGGTCGGAGAGGACCAGATCATACGAGGAACCCTCAAGCTGCTCAAGCGCATCCTTGCCGTCCACCGCGGTGTGCACGGTATGGCCATCCTGGCTGAGCATGTCCAGCAGGATGTTGCGGATAATCTCCTCGTCATCAACAACCAGGATGCGCAGCATACCCTATTCGTCCTTGACCAAAATAAACTCGACCCGGCGGTTTTTGGCCCGGCCTTCCTCGGTCGAGTTGTTGGCTACCGGCATGGACATGCCCAGTCCCTTGGCCAGCATCCGGTTGTCATCAACGCCCCGCTTGAGGAGATAGCGCAGGACTGTCCGGGCACGTCTGGTTGAAAGCATCAGGTTGTACTCGACATCTCCCGTTCCGTCCGTGTGTCCCTCGATGATGATCTTGTATTCGCCGTAGCGCTTGAGGACATCCGCGACCCGGTTGAGGATCGGACTCTCCGGCCTGGCCAGATCCCATTTGTCATAGGCAAATTCGATATTGGTGATCAGGATTTTCAACCCGCGGGCCGTCCTGATAACGAGGATGTCAACCTCGATATTCCCCACGGCCGAGGTTCCGGGGTTGCCCACGGTATCCATTGCACTGGCCTGAATGGTGTAGCTGGCGGCGCTCTCGACAGATTCCCCGCTGTCCGATTTTCCGTCCCACAATATTGTAAAGGTCTTGACCCGGGGAGCGCTTCCGCTGAAGGTCTTGAATACCCTGTCCTGGTGACGGATGACGACCTGCCAGTCGCTGATCCCCGCCTCATCGTCCAGTGTCACCACAATCCGCAACTGGTCATTTTCGCCGTCGTCGTCGGGTGAAAAAAGCGCAGGGGAGGTGGCCAGTGTGACCCGGGGGCCCCTTGTGTCGATAACGATCTTGCGCGGGAAGGTGCGTGGGCTGTCCCCGTCAGGATAGTTGGCCTTGAGGGTGTACAGGTATTGCCCGTCAGGGAGGAGATTCCCCCGGGTATCCTTGCCGTCCCAGCCGATTTTTTCGGGAACAGTCTTCCCGCCTCCGAATGTGCGCACAACGATCCCGTTTGTGGTGCTGATCGAGAGTTCCCAGCTTTCAAGGATCTCCCTTTCGTCAATACGCAGGCCGAAGGCCACGGCGTCAAAGCGGCTGTCCCCGTTGGGGGAGAAGATGTCTGCCGAGACGCGAACCTCAATCGGGCGGCTTCTGGTCGAGACAGTGATATCGGTCAGCTTGCGTGCCACCCGGTTTCCGGCCCGGTCCCCGCCCTCGAGGATGTATTCATAATTCCCGTCCGGGACAATTTTCCCCGTGCCGTCCTTGCCATCCCAGGGGAAGCTGCGGGGCGGATTTTCTCCCCACTCAAAGGTGCGGATTTTCTTTCCGTTGCTGTCCAGGATGTGCCCCGTCCAGCGGGTATCCCGTCCGCCGGTAATCTGTTCGATGATGGTTACGTCCTTGTTCCCGTCCCCATTGGGCGAAAAGAGGGTCAGGGAAATCTTCAGGTTGGCTGTGGGCGGCCGGGTGTTGACCACGATGGGGAAGGGCTGTGATTCACTGCGGTTGCGGCGTGCATCCCAGGCCTCGGCCCGGCAGGTGTAGACTCCGTCCGGGACAACCTTTCCCTGCTCGTCCGTTCCGTTCCATTCCCAGTTCGAGGGCACGGGGACGCTGTTGCGCGTGGCGAAGAGGAGTTCAAAAAACTTGCCGAGAGTCAGCTCTGTATCGGCCTCACCGTGCGACACCAGACTGCGTACAACGCGGTTTGAGGCATCCGAGATGGTTATCCGCCATCCCTTGAGTTCGCGGTTGTCGGCGATGGCGATATCAAGGACGGTACTGTCCTGGATGCCGTCATTGTTGGGCGAAAAGTGTGCCAGCCGGCTTTTGACCTGGACGGCAGGACCTTCGCGGTCCAGCCCTCCGAGGACCAGCGAGAGGCTGAAGACATGCCCATACTGATCCCGTCCGTTGTAATCAAAGGGAACCCAGGCCCAGGAAATATCAAAGCCTGTGTCCCCGAAGATGCGTCTCAGATCAAGGGATGCGCCCAGGGTTGGAATCCCCATCCCCTCGTTTCCCGCCATCAAGCCGCCGCGGAGCCAGAGAGTCTCAAACAGCCCGGCCCCCAGCCCGCCCGAGTAGCGCATGGTAAAGCCGTCAAATGACAGGCTGACATCATGCATCGTCTCAAGACGGAAAAAGTCGTTTTTGAAAAATGAAAATGACAGACCGCTGGTCATGCGGGCATCGGGATGCTGCCCCCAGCCCTCCCATGACGGATTCAGTCCGAGGTTGTTGAAGGAGAGTGAAAACACGATATCGAAAACACCGAATCCGGTTTCCGTGCGGGACTCCCGTTTCTCGCTCAGGGTTCCGTTCTGGAGGATCATGATCCCCAGATCTGCGGCGATACCGATACGGGAGGCGTCGTCCGGGCTGCGCAGGACATGCATCAGGTTGAGGCCGAATCCGAAGTAAAAATGGGGAGTGATCAGTTTCGAAAAACTCGTGCGCAGTCCGAGGGCGGTGCCGGCCAGCAGGTTTGTGCTTTCCTCGGTTGTTGACCAGAGCCCGTTGAAGGTCAGGACACCCCGCGAGGTGGGCAGGGAGAGGCCGAGCCCGCTGAGGATGTCATCTGTTCCAAATGCACCTCCCGTCAGCTCAAGCAGTGTCTGCTCGCTTGCAGCCAGTGCCGCAGGGTTTGCGATCGCATCCGCTGCGGTCATTCTTCCGCCGGCAACAGCGCCACCTGAGGCCAAGGCGGATGCTCCAAAGCCCGTCGTATGCCAGGCGGCCCCCGGCAGGCGTCCATCAGCAGCCGTCAGCAGTTCTGGCAGGAGCAGCAGGGTCAGGAGGGCAATCAGTCTGTGTCTCATTCGTTTCAGTCTCCGCGTCGGGTCAGATTGCTTCATACAGGCAGGACTCGAAGCAGCCGTTCCCGTCTTCAAAATCCCGGATCTCCTGCTCGATCTGGCGTTGCAGGGCAAGCAGTGTGCGTTCAAGGATGGTGTCGGGATCCCTGTTTTGGCAATCACTTCGTGCCGCGATCTTTTCCCTCAGGGCCGCAACATCCACCCGCACCATGATGGTGTCAGTGATCATCATTGCCCTCCTGCCCGAAATAGCGTTCGATGTCATGCTTCTTCGGATTGAGGCTCACCTGCGAGCGGGCCAGTCTGTCCAGCGCCTCGAGCTGGTCCTTGAGGATGTTGCGGGCCAGATCGTTTTCCTGGACGGTTTTCTGTTCCATCACGGTCCTGTAGATATTGATCGCCTTGATGTAGTTGTGCTGGGACTCCGCTTTCTTGGCATTGTTCAGCATGCGGCGAAAGTGCAGAAGCGGGGACGCGATAGGAAGCATGTTCCAGTCGTAGGGAGCCAGATTTGGGCTTTCGCGCAGGATCAGGTCTTCCTCGGTCTTGAAGGACTGCTGTCCCTGGGGGATGGTATTGACCGTCAGGGCGGCTGTGCCTGCGGTCAGCGGACCCGATCCTGACGGTTGTGCCATGCCGCCGCCCTGGTACTGGCCGGGGAGGCCCGGATATGCCGGGGCGCTTCCCCCGAACACGGGAGCAGCCTGCATCAGCGGGGCACTGCCACCCTGGATGACTCCGGTGGGCCCGCGGGGGGCAGTGGATGAGCTGGCCTGTGGTGCGCGAGACGAACCGCTTGTTGGTCCGGCGGCAGTCCCGGGTGATCCTGTTCGCGGAGTCTGATCCCGGACGGCAGCCTGGTTGCTCCCTGCCGCGTCATCAAGGAACGAGTCAAGGTCGGCCATGAGATCATCCGGGAGGGGGGAGTCCGTCTCATCCGGAGGGAGATCCAGACTGGTATCAGTCCCGGCCTCCTGGTCCGCGTCCGGCGTCGCCGAAGGTGGAGCCTCAGTTTCCGTATCCGTCTGGTCAGCATCCAGGGGAGGTCCGGCCGGACCGTTTTTTGCGGCTTCGGCGGCAGCCATGCCGAATTCCCTGAAAAAACGGTCCAGCTTCGGGGTGGATGAAAGTTGCAGGTGCACATTCTCGATATTGTGGATGATTGTCGAGGCATCCCGGGCACTGCTCCCGTATTCCTTGTAGAGTTCATCAGACCGGGCGGCGAGGTCCGAAAATTCGCCAATCATCCGCGAATCAAGCATGGGCTGGGTCGGATTGAGGTCGAGCTGGTTGAGCGCCTCCTGCAGTCCGACGAGGGCCTTGCGGATGAAGAGCTTGGCCTTGACCTGCTTGTCCGCGATCTGGTGGATGATGTCCTTGTAGTACCGTTCGACCTCGCTCAGTTTGCCCTCGAGCTTCTGCTGGTTGTCCCGCAGTTTTTCGAGGATCTGGCCACCCCGTTCATCCCGTTCGCGGAGTTCGTGGGTCACCATGTCCCGGATCTCGCTCAGGGCATGGGCGATGCTTTCCTTGTACTCTCCGACGGCCTTGCGCAACTCCTCAAGCCGGTCATTGTATTGCGAGTAGCGCTCACGATAGATCGCCAGTTCGGCATCGCGTTGCGAGACCACACGTTCGAGGCGCTGAATCGAGCTGGAGAGCTCATTGATCCGGCCCATCTTCCGTTCGTTGTCCTCGGAGAGCAGGCGGATCTGGTTTTCGTTGATCTTGTCCCGCTGGGTCGATGATTCCTTGAGGCTGACAATGATCTTGTCCTTTTCCTCAAGGATATTGAGCATGGCTCCATGGTCGCTCGGCTCTCTCTGCTGTTCGTGATCGGACATGGCATTCCTTCGGAGTCGCCCACCCCGCGGCCCTGGCCGGGGAAATCCGGGCGTATTCACTGTACCTATCGGCAGCCCGGGGCGGGGGCTGTACGGTCTGTCTCAGTTGAAGAGTTCGCCCCTGGCTGAGGTTCGGCTGTATCTGTTCCAGAAATCGCGACCGTCCCTGAGCATCTCAAAGCGGATGATTCCGGTATCCGGGGCCAGCCAGAGGAGCAATTCCTCACGGCTGTACATGATGCTGTCACCCCTGGTCCAGGGGCCGCTGGCCGCTGCGGTGACGAGACGCATCTCGCTGATGATGCGAACCACGATGCACTCCTCGTGGCGCTTCCCTCCGGCGTCCATGACGATGTCGGTTGCTTCAATGCTGCTGCTTGCGCTCACGATCCCCTCCAGCGGGACGGGGATGTTTTCGGGGGGCAGGGGGAATCCTTCGATGAGCTGGACACCCTCACTCCGGATGCTGGTTCCGGCAACCCAGGGCATCTCCAGCAGGGGCAGGTCCAGCCGGGCAGGCTGGGCGCTGACCCCGCTGACGCTGGCCGGGAGGGCAAGGAGGAGATCACAGTGCTGGCGCCAGCCCCGGGGGGTGCGGTACCAGGCACTTGTCTGGGGGTCCTGCCGGTTGACCCAGCTCGAATTGGACAAAACGACATGGGGGCTGTCAGCGAAGAGGGAGGTCAGCACAAGGTGGTTGGTGATGATCAGCGGGCCTGGCTGTCCATCCATCTCCATGCTGTACACCCAGCTTCGTCCGGGGACCAGGCAGAGCCAGTCCCGTCCATCCTCCGGACTGATCCGGTCAAGGAGGGTGGCACTGCCGCAGGATGCCAGGAAAACAAGGGCCGGGATGAGTCTGGTCAGGCGTTGCATGCGCAGCATCTCCTTTATTACAGTCTGAGGGCGACAAACAGCCCGCCGTGAGAAAGGACGCAGCGGTTTCCGGCTCGATTACCCATTCCCAGTCC
>JAKPMW010000404.1 GCA_029548715.1 Spirochaetota bacterium
CTATCTCTACCTCAATACCGTAGGCCGGCCCCGCCGTCTCTCAAGTGGTGAAAAACAGAACCAGTTTATTGATACCGATTTTACCAACGAGGAACTGGGCGGGTTTGACCTGGATGATTACACATACACCAGGATCGGGGATATCCAGTACAACGGAAAAACCCACTATCGCGTCTGGTGCTACAAAAAGGACACGAGCGCCAAGTACCCGAAGTTTCTGGCCATCGTCGATCCAGCAAAGTGGGTCATCGTCAAAATCAGTGTCTATAACAAGGCCAATCGCATCGAAAAGGTCGGGGTCTTTTCTGATGTCCGGCTTGTGGCCGGCAAGTATCATGTGCCGCACCGGATGCGGGTCGAGGACCAGATTAAAAATCATGCGACCGAGATTTCGATTTCGTCCATCGTTGTGGACCGGCCTGTCAGTGATTCGTATTTCCTCCCGCAGTCGATGAACAACCCCTGGTAAAGGAGCGCTGAGTGAAAGGACTGAGGATCGCTATCTGGTTGTTCCTTGCACTCACCCTGACAGTGCCCACGCTGGCACTGTCAGGTTTTACCCTCCAGGGTGAGCTCAATCTCTATGGGAGTGCGGTGTTTGATGGTGGGGAATACCCGAGAAACCATGCCGGACTGACCTTGACCGCGAGTGAAAAAATCGGGGAGTCGATGATCAGGGCGGAGATCGACTGTTTCTGGTCTTCGGTGCATGAACGACAACCTGACTTCATCGTGCGTGAGGCCTCGTGGAAACGTGTTTTTGAGCTGTCCGAGAGCGGTTTGATACGTTCGCTGACGGCAACAGCCGGAATGGTTCGCTATACCTGGGGCAAGTCGGACGAATTGCGTGTGCTTGATATCATAAATCCGCAATATTTAAACTTTGTCACCTTTGAGGGGATTGAGGACCGGAAGATCGGGCGCTTGGCCTTTGGCCTTGAGGCGGGGATGGGTGATTTTACGGCGCTCGAACTGGTCGTCTTGCCGCTGGCCGGCAAAACCGTGCTGGACAATCTGGCCATGATGCCCAGGTCCATGCGTGATCTGTATCTGGCCGACTCTGCCTGGAGCAGGTTTGAGGTTCGGGATGCCTGGAGGTCCGCCCAGTCCCTGGATGATCTTTCACTTGCTGTTCGCTGGCGTGACCAGCGCTTCGGGGTTGACTACGGTTTGTACTGGTACCACGGCTACGGCAATCTTCCGTCCTTCAAGTGGACGGCTGTCGATTTTTCCAATCCTGCAGATCCTGCTGCTGTCATTCTGAGTGAATATCGCAAGGTTGACATGCTTGGGATCGATTTTGAGACAGCCCTGGGCGAGTTCGTCATCCGGGGCGAAGCAGCCCTGTACGTCCGGGGCAAGTCCTTCCAGATGGGGCAGACTCCGGCGATTGCGGACGGGATGAGCGGTGGTGACGGTACCCTTGAGAAAAAATATCTTCAATATGTGGCAGGGTTTGACAACAGGAATTTTCTTGTTGAGAAACTGTATCTTAACCTGCAGTTTTCGCAAAACAGGATCATCGGTCATGATGCACGGCTGCAGCAGGATGGTGTTGAAAACACCTGTACGGCACGCATTGAATACGGGTTTGACAGGGATATCGTGACCCTCAAGCTCGGGTTTGCCTGGATGATCGGGAGAGGCTGGCAGGGGAATCCCGAGGTCGGCATCAAGCTGGATGACGGCGTTGATCTGGCAGTCGGGGCATGGCTGATGCAGTTTGAAGCTGCAGATGCGCTGTACGGGAGTTATGACAAGATGGATTTTGGGTATCTCAAGCTGATCGCAAAATTTTAACAAGACTCGTAATCAGGATATGGAGTGAGTTATATGGAAAAAATTGCCGCACGAATTGCGGCGCTGGTCGTACGGCGGCCGCTCGGGATTGTCGTGCTTGCTACTGCCGTGTTTGTGTTTTTTGCAATTCAGGTGCCGCGGGTTGTCATTGACAACAGTGTGGACAATATGCTTCCTGCTGATGATCCGGTTGTGCTTGCAGGAAACAGGAGTGATGCCGAGTTTGGTTCGGGAAGCAGCATACTGGTGGCGATCAGGAGCACCAATGTTCTTTCTCCTGCCTTTCTGCGACAGCTGGCCGGACTGACCAGAACCCTTGACAGGCTGGACAGCAAGATCGTGGCTGACAAGCGTCCGGCGATGCTGCGACAGGTCTCGGCTGCGCTCGGACTCTCGGGGAAACATGCCGAGAGTGCTGTACAGTATTTTGAGAGTCTGCCAACCGACAGTTATGAACAGTTTTCCCGGGCCATGACCCTTCAGGCAATCCAGGAATCGGGTCTCGTTGAGGATGAGGGTGCGACGAGAATTTCGGAAAACTTTTCCAGGATGAACGGTATTCAGAAGACCAATCTTCACGCACTGCTTGTGCCCGGATTTGTCAAGGAGGCTATTTCGCTTGCAAATGCTGACTATGTCGAGGGCGAGGGTGACACATTCAGGGTCGAGAAACTCCCGGGTGAATGGGATCTTCCCGAAGATATAGGGGCCAGACACGCCAGACTGGTGCGCACCCGGCTGGAGCGCTGGGATCTCTACGATGATTTTCTGGTTAACCGGGACCATACGGTCGCTTCCATACTTGTCCGGTTGCGAAGTTTCAAACAAAATGTCTCCGAGACTGCCCTGGAGTATGTCCGCAGGGAGGTCGAAGCAGCCGGATTTGACAAGAATGACGTGTATATTGCTGGCGAGCCTGTCGTCACGACTCTTCTCGGGAAATTCATGGTCCGGGATCTCAGGGTTCTTTTTCCCTTTGTCCTGGTAATCGTCCTGATCAGCCTGGTCGTTTCTTTCAGAAGATTTGGTGCAACGATTTTGCCAATGATAGGTGTCTTGTATGCAACGGTCGTTACCATTGGCCTGATGGCCATGACAGGGTCATCGATCACGGTGATTTCTGTTGTTCTGCCGGTCCTGATGATTGCGGTCGGAAGTGCCTATGCCATTCATGTGGTGAATGCCTTTCTCCTGCATGGCGGAAGTGATGCCAGCCGGGCCGTCAGTGAGTCAATCCGGGAGACCTTTGCCCCTGTTCTGATGGCTGCATTTACAACGGTAGGGGGCTTTGCCTCCCTTGCAAGCAATTCGATTGTGCCAATCCGTGACTTCGGGATTTTTACCGCTATCGGTGTCATGGCCGCCTTTGTGCTCGCAGTGTTGTTTGTGCCTGCGCTGGCCATCCTGATGCGCATGAAGCCGATGCAGGAAACCCATGAAGAGAGCACTGACGGGAAACTTCTTGGTGTGATATCAAATTTTTCAAAGGCGCATTCATGGCCGGTCTTTGGTGCAGCCATCCTGATTGCCCTTGCTTCAGGCGTGTTTGCGACTTCGATCAGGGTTGATACAAATGCAGTGCGCATGTTCCAGTCCGGGACAGAGATCCGCAGGGCCGATGCCTTTATCAACGCTCACTTCAAGGGAACATCGACAGCCGAGGTCGTTATCCACGCAGACAGTGAAAACGGGGTTTTTATCCCCCGGATGCTGCAAGTCGTTGACGGGCTCGAGGACTGGCTCAGGACCAATGCTTCTGTTCCCGCAGAGGTGCGCTCGAATTTCGGCGGGGTTCTCTCGCTTTCAGACTATATCAAAAAGGCCAATCGCTCCCTGCATGGGGAACGGAAGGCCTGGTACAGGATTCCGGAAACACAGAGAGCCGTGATGGATCAGATGCTGATCCTGCGTGGTTCAACCGATGACCTTGTCAGCCGGGATGGGCGGATGCTGCGCCTTGTCGTTACCATGAAGGATGGATCAACAGTCCTGGCCCGCCAGTTGAAGGAGTCCATCCAGCAGTATTTTGCGCAGCGCGAAGTCAATAACGTGGAGTTTCTTGGTGTCATGGCCAAGTATCTCCAGGTAGACCGCCTGATTGTGGTTGGCCAGGTCATCAGCATTCTCCTGTCGATTGTCGCTGTCTTTATCCTCAATACGATCGTTTTCCGTTCGGTCTTTTGGGCGGGTATCAGTCTGGTCCCCCTCTCAATGGCCATTGCAGTCAACTTTGGGATCATGGGGGCCTTCGGGCTTTTGCTGGATGTGGGTACATCAATGATCGCCAGCATTGCGATCGGTATCGGAGTGGATTATTCAATCCACTACATCAACGGACTTCTCGTCAGGATGCGGCGCGGAATGAGTCTGGATCAGGCCATGCACAAGACCGGAATGCAGACGGGAAGGGCCATCCTTTTCAACATGGTTGCAGTGATGGCTGGATTTTTTGTCCTCGCATTTTCAAGCTTTATTCCCCTGATCAATTTTGGGATCCTGATCGGGATCACCATGATCACAACGGGACTGGCTTCGCTCCTTCTCCTGCCAGCCTTTATCCGCATACTCGCCCGGACCAGGTTTTTTGCCCGGGCAGTCGGACGTGACATTGCAGGCCTGAGCGGGGAGACATCCTCTGCCGGAGCCGGGACACGGGGGCAGGCGGCAGGTGCGGGTTCCAAAAAAGCTGCTGCGACGGGGCGTACCGGAGCCAGCGTGGGCCGGACACAGTCCTCTTCAGCGAAGAAGAGCGCCGGGAAGAAGCAGGTG
>JAKPMW010000405.1 GCA_029548715.1 Spirochaetota bacterium
TTTTCGGATATCTCTGGCCGGGTGCGGCACGAGGCCCTTGTTCGTGAGGGCTGGCTGGCTCTGGACGCCATTCAGGACCTGGTGGCTGTACTCGACGACGAGCATCGCTACCGCATTGTCAACAAGGCGTTTCTTGCACAGCGGGATGCCGGCATGACGGACGTCGTTGGACGGCATGCGCGGGAGGTGCTTGGGGCCGAGGTGTACGATGGTACCATTCGGCAGAGGCTTGAAGCCTGCCTGCAGGGCGAGAGGATCACCTTTGAGATGGAAATGGACTATCCCCATCTCGGGCATCGCTTTCTGGTCGTGCGCTATGTCCCGTTCAAGCGGCCTGGCATGGGCAGTATCGACCGGGTGGTCTGTACGATCACCGATGTGACCGAATCCCGCCAGGCCGAAATGCTTGCCCGGGAGAATGAGCGCTACCTGCGCACCATTATCGAGACGACGGTGGACGGATTCTGGATTCTTGATTCGGCTGGCCGTTTTGTGGACGTCAATGAGGCGTACTGCCGGATGAGTGGTTTTACGCGCGAGGAAATCCTCACGTTTTCCATTCCTGATATAGATCTCGATGAAAACCTGGCGCTGGTGCATGAACGGATTATGCGTGTGACCCAGACGGGACACGAGCGTTTTACCACCCGGCACCGGCGCAAGGATGGGTCGGTTTTTCTGGCCGAGATCTCAACCACCTATATGGGGCCGGAGGTCGGGAGGTTTGTCTGTTTTTGCCATGACATTACCGAGGAGGTGCATGCCCGGCATGCTATCCAGCACTCGCATGAGATGCTGCAGATCATCATCGAGCACATGCGTTCGGCCGTGGCCATCTTTGATCGTGACATGCACTATCTCTACGTCAGCCAGCGGTATCTGAAAGAATTTGGTATCGAGGGACTCAACCTGATTGGTCGATCCCATTATGACGTTTTTCCTGATATTCCCGAAAGGTGGAAAGAGGTCCACCGGCAGGTTTTGGCCGGGGCGGTCCTGCGCAACGACAATGACCACTACGAACGGGCGGATGGTGCGCTGCTGCTGACCGAATGGGAGTGTCGTCCCTGGCATCAGGCCGATGGAGCAATCGGTGGACTGGTGCTGTATACCGAGGTGGTGACCAACAAGCGCCGTGCCGAGGCCGAGCGGCGTCTTTTGGAGGCCAAGCTGCGGAATGAACAAAAGCTCTCTTCAATAGGAACAATGGCCAGCGGGGTGGCTCACGAGATCAACAATCCACTGATGGGAATCATCAATCTCGCCCAGCTTGTCGAGGACCGTGCTCCAGCGGAGGCCGAGTCGATCAAAAACTACGCCCGCGAAATCCGGAACGAGGGTGAGCGCATCGCGGAGATTGTCTCCAGCCTGTTGACATTTTCACGGCGCGATGAGGGCAGGATGGAGCATGTAGGTCCTGCGGATCTGCTTGACAGGGTGCTTGCGCTCTGCGAGACGCTGCTTCTCCGCCAGGATATAACGATCGAAAAGAGGATTGCGCCCGATCTGCCTTCGATCTTGTGTTCGCAATCGCAGATTCAGCAGATCCTCCTCAATCTGATCATCAATGCCAGGGATGCCGTTAACGAGCGCTACCCCGGTGCAGGCCCGGACAAACGCATCACGGTCCGGCTGGGTCTTTATGAAGCCAGAGGTGGCCGCTATGTTCGCTATTCGATTGTTGATCAGGGCAGCGGGATTCCTCCCGAGATTGCCTCGCGAATTTTTGAGCCGTTTTTTACCACCAAGCCGCAGGGAGCAGGGACTGGGATCGGGCTTTCCATCAGCTACGGAATTGCCCGGGCCCACAAGGGGGATCTCTCCTTCGAAAACAGGCCCGAAGGCGGGACAGTCTTTCACCTGGACCTTCCTCTTGAGGTGCAGGCTGACTGAGCAGGTTGCTTCCCTGTTCGCTGCGGGACCATGAATTTCTTTCCCCTCTCCGGTGAAAGAAGAGATCTTTACCGGATGCTGGACATGGAGGAGAGTATGCGTGTTCTTGTGACCGGGTCGTCCGGATTTGTCGGGAGTCATCTTGTTGAAGAGCTTGTCCGCCGGAAGTATACGGTCCGGGTTCTGCTTCGTTCGGCCGGAATACCGAAGTGGTTCAGGGATCTCCCCCTTGAGATTGTGATTGCCGGGTACAATGATGCCGGAGCGCTCAGGAAGGCGGTCGACAAGGTCGATATCATATTTCACGTCGGAGGGGTGACCAAGGCATTGACGCCTGCGGGCTATCTCGAGGGAAACGCTCTTCCCACCAAGGCCCTCCTGGATGCAGTCGTTGCAGCGAAAACCAGGCTCAAGCGTTTTGTCCTCGTCTCGTCCCATGCCATGATCGGACCGGTTGGGAGTGCTACCGAAAGTTCATGCGAGGACGATGTGCCTCATCCGGTCGAGGAATACGGCCGCTCCAAGCTGGCCGCCGAACTTGTGGCCCGCTCGTACAGCCATCTTGTGCCGGTTACCATTGTGCGTCCGCCAACGGTGTATGGCCCGCGTGATGTGGATTGCCTTGAGATCTTCAAGATGATAAAAAACGGTATCAATTTATATTACGGTAATGCGAAAAAGTACACATCCCTGATCTATGTGGATGATCTGGTTGAGGGGATGATCCGGGCTGCCATATCACCGCAGGCTGTCAGTCGGGCCTATTTTATCTGCAACGATGAGGCTGTGACCTGGCGCGAGTTCCAGACCGCTGTCAAAAAGGTGATGAAGAGGCGGGCCCTGACCCTGCATGTCCCGGCATGTACCACCCGGATCGCTGTGTTTTTCGGGGAACTGGCGATGAAGTGTACCAAACGGCCTGTCATTCTCAATCGCGAAAAGGCCAAGCTCGGGCGGCCTCGTTTCTGGATTGCTTCCAACAAGCGGGCGCGACGCGAACTGCGTTTTGAGCCAAAGCACTCCATGGAAGAGGGACTCGCCATTACGTACCGCTGGTATCTCGATAACGGATGGCTCTGAGCGACTCTTGTTTTTTGGGAACACAGTCGGCCTTCGCAAGAGCCGGGAATCAGGGCACTGCGTCCTGCTGTCCTGACGCAGGCCCTGGATGATTGCGTTTGTGTCAGATATCGCTGCTGTTGATCCGCGTGCTCTTTTTGAACGATGCTGCCAGTTCCCGTTCAAGTTCAGCCCAGCTGTATTCAAGAGATGAATAATTGAGGCTGACCCGCAGGGTCTGTGTCTTCCATTCGTACTGGCCGTCGTAGCGGGTAAAGATCTGCTCCTTGCTGGGAGCATTGCCGTACTTTTGGGTCAGTGCTGCCCGCATGGCCGAAAAAAACTTGAGATCCGCTTCCTCACGACCACTGAAGGTGTTGATGATGCGGACTCTCAGGAGGCGATCTTTCCAGAAGATCAGATAGACATCCGACTGCTTGATACGGAAGTCACCGATGTCGATATCCCTGGCCGGGCTGTAGAACTCGCAACCTTCTTCATCCCAGGCCACATGTGCTGCAGTCAGAGGCCTGACCTTTTGAATATTGTAGAAATCCTTCACAAGCGCCCCGAAGCGAAAGCCCTTGAAGTTTTCTCCGGCAGCCGAAGGAGTCTGGTTGGTTGCCTGTCCCGCACTCGAAGCGGAAGCGCTTGACGAGACGGTTGAGCGCAGGAGAGGCGATGTGGTAGTGGCGCCAAGCACTCCGGCACAGACGAGTATGGCAGCCAGACTGCCGAGGACAGCGTAACGGTTCATGGGATACCTCCAATGCGGGCATGCGCCTCTTTGAAATATCGGCAATTTTTCAAAAAGCATGACTCGAACCTATCCGGGGAGGTGCTCCGGCAGGCGCCGGCCCGAATCTCCGGTTGTGCATGCTGTCCGTTTGTTCAAAAAGCGGGCTTGTGAGGTCCACCTCCTGCCAGAGGCCCTGCCGAATCCGGTACCGGGAGACCGGAGCCAGGCTCTGCAGGACAGACGGCAAAATCATCAAAACGTGGTTTTCAGGGAGGAATTGGTCGGGTATACTTGCGTACTGGAGAAACCAGACACAAGGAGATATGGATGAAGATACGGTGGATGACTCTCAGCGTGCTGTCCGTTGTGATGCTTGCGGGTTGCGCGAAGGATGGCGGTGAACCGGCAGGTGCAAAGGCCGCCCTTGTGGCGGGCGGCAGGGCCGAGGTGACGGCGGCCTCCGGTTTGCGGATGCGGGCCAAACCGGACCAGAAGGCTCCGATTGTGGACGTGCTGTCCGCTGGCGCCGGCATGACTGTGCTCGATCCGGCCGGCCCCGAGGCGGTTATCGAGGGCAAGACGGGCCGCTGGGTCAGGGTGCGCTACGGTGCCAGTGAGGGCTGGGTCTTTGGCGGCATGATCCGCCCGGTTGAAGCGCTCAAGGTCGTGGGCGGCAAGGATCAGGCCGGGGCCACCAACCAGGCCTGGCTGCTTGTCCCCGGAAAGCGGGCCGGCCTGTTTGAACTGGGCAAGCCCATCCCCGAGGCGGCGTACGGAGTCTATGGCAAACCCGACGGGGTCAGCCCGCCGGGAGATACCCCGGTTTCGGGATTGACGTACTGGGGTGAACGCGGGGGCCGGATCACCGTCAAACTGCACGATGGAACGGTTAAAGACAATGTCATCGTAATTAACACCATGGACGGGCGTTTCCGCTTTGCCAACGGGATTGGTCCGGGCAGTACTGTTGAAGAGCTGCAGGCCAAATTTCCCGGCGGGAACCGGGAGAGGGGCATGGATTACATCGAGTGGGTGTATAATACACCCGGGGCTGGTTTTGGCATCAATGGGGGCAAGGTCATTCTCGTTGTGATCGCGCCGCTGGCCAAGCCGTAACTGTGGATGGCCATGCGCAAAAAAAAGGCCCCTTTTTAGTCCCCGAGGGATTGAAAGGGGGCCTGAGGCTGTTCCCCAAAAAGCTGTTCAATTGACCAGAGGCCCCTGTTTTCCGCCGGGGCCGAAGCGCTCTTCAAGCGCCTTGCGGGCCTCGTCTTCGGAGAGCGGCTCGACGTTGCGGGGCTTTGTGACCCCCTGGGCTGCCTGGCGCTTGATCAGCCCTTCGTGAAAGAGGAAGCGGTGGTAGAACTCGTGCGGGGTAAAGGCGGCCAGGGTGCCGGCAAAGCCTGAGTGCCGGCTTTCGTCAATGCGGGAGTACTCGATCATGCCCGCTGCGTCAAGCAGGTCGTCCTGGGCGGCCCGGTCGGGTCCAAAGGGGTAGTAGACGACGGAAAAAAAGTGCTCGGGATCATGCCAGAGGATGGGGGCCGAGTCGATCAGTTGGACCTGGCCGCAATGGGGACAGGGCGCGGCGTTGAAGCGCTGCTCGGCAAGCTGCTCGCGTAATTCCGGCTTGGCACTCACGTCAGCGGCAACGATCATCTCCTGCTCGAAGGGTTGCTTGCAGGCGATGCAGGTGTGGGTGACCGTCTGCGAGACGGTGTCGCCCGCCTTCCAGGGCAGGCTGATCCCCTGTTTTTCGTCTGCCTTTGTCACCAGGCGCAGGATGCGGGCCTCGGCCTGGAGGAGCAGTTCGGCATACGAAAAGACGATCCGCCTGTGGCGCAAAAAGAGCGGGAGCAGGGCCAGGTCGTCGTCGCTCCTGTCCGAATAGAGCAGGCTTCCGTCATCGGCAAAATCCGCCAAAAATTCATCGTGTCCGATGGCCGCCTCGGGCATCGAGGCCAGGGCGATACCCAGGTTGGGATCAACATATTCAAACAGGCTGGAAAGCATCATCTCCGTGCCGCAGGAATCGCAGCGAAAGACATTGACGGCGCCGGTAAAAAATTTTTCGCGCTGGTCAGGATCGCTGCCGTCGATAAAGGGCATGACCTGGACATCGCTTTCCTGGCTGCATTTGGGACAGGCCACCCTGTCGGTAAAGGTTTCTGTCTGCATGATCCTGTCCTTTCGTTCTTCCCTGTAGTCTACGCAGCGAGGGGCCGTGATGCAAGGAGCATGCGTCGGCGGTTTTTCATGGGGAACAGTCCTCGGGCCGTCGAGGGAGCGTGCGCTGCGTGCTTGTGTTGTCCGGGCCGGGCCGGCCTGTTGTGCTGGTCATGGGGCCGAATTTTTCAGGCAGGGCGAAAAAACGGTACCATGATCCCGCTTGTATTGGTGTTTGGGCACAAGCTGTGCTCCTTTGAGCCGCAATCCAATCGCAAATTTGAGAAACTGATACCATGGTGCGCATAAGCGGTGAATACCAGGGGGCCCGGGCCGGTGCCTGTCGGGCCTCTTGTTGTGGTCATGGGGTCGAATTTCTCAGACAGGGCGAAAAAACGGCACCATGATCCCGGTTTCAGTTGCTGGTGCGGGAGTCCTGCGGCAAAAACGGTACCATGATCTCCAAATCTTCCGCATGACTGTTGATGTGCCACTCGATGGTACAGATCGAGGTGAGAAAATCCCTGTCGTGGCTGACGACCAGGAGGGCGCCGGCATAGTCCTGCAGTGCCGCACTCATGCAGCGGACGGAGAGCAGGTCCATGTGATTGGTTGGCTCATCGAGGACCAGCAGGGATGCCTTGTGCGCAAAGGCCATGGCCAGCATGATCTTGCGCAGTTCGCCGGGTGAGCAGGCTGGCTGGCCGGACTGGCTTGCTGTGCTCATGCGCCTGAGAGATTTTGGATCCGAGCCGAGACGGGCTACAAACGACCAGACCAGGCCCGCCTCGCTGTCAGGGAGGTGGGCAAGGCGGGCGAGGGCTGTGGAGGCAGTCTCATGATCGATTTCCTGCGGGATGTGGGCCAGATCCGGCGCAGGGCCGATTTCTTCGACAATCCTGTTGAGGAGCGTGGTTTTTCCGCAGCCGTTATCGCCGGTCAGCATGATTCGTGATGCGCGTGCAATATCCAGCGCTGGAAGGATCAGGGACCGGCCATCGCCAAGAGGGAGGGTGCCGGCCGACCGGCGCAGCCAGAAGGGTTTGTCCGCGGGACTCCCCCAGGCAGAGACGCCCTCCTTGCCCATGCCGTGTTCCGGCAGGGCGGCGAGTTCTCCCTCGAGCTGGCTGATGCGCGACGCAAGACGCATCATGGCTGCTGCATCCTGGCGGTCCTTTGCCGTCAGGCGGGCCCTGTCGGCTTTTTCCCGGGCATCGTGGTCCCCGGGGGCCAGTCCACGCTTGGAGAGGCGCTTGTGTGACTGGTCAACCTTGTGGCGCTTGTCATCATGGGTGCTGGATAATCTGCTGATGGTACTCCTGATGTTTCCTGCCAGGTCGGCGGCATGCTGGCGTGACCGGTCCCGTTCGTTTAGGGCAGCGGAGACGGGGCAGGCGTAGCGTGTCAGGCTTCCCCCTTCCATGATCAGGGTAGAACAGGTGAGCGCATCCAGCAGGGCCCGGTCGTGGCTGATCAGGATGCCGATTCCCTTCCATTGGGAGAGTCCGCGGATCAAGAGATCCCTCGCGGGTGCGTCAAGGTGGTTGCCGGGTTCGTCGAGGACAAGCACGTCCGGCTCTGCGGCCAGGGCCAGCGCGATCTGGGCCCGCTTTTTTTCGCCGCCCGAGAGGGTTTCCCAGCGCCAGGGCCAGTCATGACCGATGGCAAGGCGGGAGAGATGTGACTGAACGGTCCTGTCCGGATCACAGAGGAGGTCCGCCAACTGAGGGGGCACGACCTCCGGGATCTGCTCAAGGTAGAGCGTGCTGCCGGGCCGATGAATCCGGCCGCTTTTCGGGGGCAGCAGGCCGGCGATGCAGAGGGCCAGGGTTGTCTTGCCGGATCCATTGGCGCCCACAAGACCATGCCAGCCCTTTCCCAGACCAAAACTGATATCTGAAAAGACGGGGCCTGGTGCCGACTCGTATTGAAATGAGAGTGATTGTACGGAAAGAATGGACTCGCCCATGGCGGCCTCCCTGATTGACTGCAGGAAAGGGCACGCCGGACACATTCACCGAAAGGTCATCAGCATGCCTGTCAGCGATGGATGCGCATTGGACGGTTCACTCCTTGAAGAGACTATTGTACCAAGATATATGGAAGCTGTGGCGCAGGCAAGTGGTACAGAATGCATGAAATGCCGCCGGAGGGACGGCCAGCTTGCGCTGGTCTCATCCCTCCGTGTACGTGTGACATCCTGTCACACTTCGGCGCGATACATCCTGTATCAGTCCCGGTTCATGCTGATGATGAACTGCAGGACGTACCAGAAAAGGAGGGCGATGGAAGCGAAGATCTCGAGGGCTGCGCCGACATGCGCGTCTTCGGGGTAGTGATGCAAAACCTTGGACGTGTCGTAAAGGATGGCGCCCGAAGCCAGCAGGATCATTCCGCCGGAAAAGGCCAGACCAAGATTGAAGCCGAAGACGGATCCGGCGATGATCAGGCCGAGGGCAACAAACCCGCCCACCATCAGGCCGGTCCTGAGGAAGGAAAAGTCCTTGCGTGTAAATAGGACGACCGCGGTCAGGCCGGTGAAGAGAAAGCCGGTGACAACCAGGGCCTGTTTGAGGAGTGTGCCTTCAGGCGCGGCAATCAGTGCCAGGGTTATGAGGGGGAGAAAGATGATGGCCTGCGCGACTACGTACAGGGCCAGTCCCAGGTACTGCATGCCTTGTGAGCGGACATTTGCGGCAAGCGAACGGGCCAGCCAGCCAATCAGCATAAAGGCAGCCAAAACTCCCAGCCAGGCGTACTGGCTTGACGAGACAAGCTCAAGGATCTTCTGGTGAATCGGCGAACCCCAAAGCAGGACCTCGGCCAGGACAAAGAGGCCAACGGCCAGGGCGACATGCAGGTAGGTTTTGCGGATGAAAGCAGCCCGTGACTCGGGCAGGGCTTGTGATACAGAACCGGACTCCATCAATGACATAACATCCTCCGAATGTGTGTATGGGCACTCTGGCGTGCAATCACAATACAGGCATGCCAGATGGTGTACGGGGCACTCGGCACGGGTGCCCTCATGCCCGGAGTCTACCCCCGGTTTGGCGGGCTGTCAATCGCGAAAAATGCAACGCGTGCGCACTGTGAGCGATAGACTGAACGATCGCCTCCGTTCCAGAGTATCTGTAGTTTCAGGTCAGGGTTGCTGCATCCGCCTGAGAATGGAAGTTTCGCCGCGGTGTAGCCTGATCTGTTGCACGACACATACCTGGAGGAATCGAATGGTCAATCTCGATATTGGACGGATTCTGCTTGAAATACTGGCCTCACTTGTGATTCAGTGCACCCCGCTGGACGGATACCCTGGGGGAATCTGGACCTGGGGTGATGGAAATGCGTGCTGGTACACGATCAGCGTTGAAAAGACCGGAGACAGCGGGATGGAGCTTGACTTCGTCAGGTATGAAGGGGAAGTGCGCGTGGATACCTCCTTGTCCCTTGCCTTCCGGCGAGGAGAAAGCGGAACATGGACCGTTGTCGGATTCAAGCGTAATGGGGACAGTCAGTGGAAGCCGGTTCCTGATCCGTTTCAGGTGTTTGCAGAAGGTGTTGTACCCGGTACAGTGTACATGAATCCCTGGGAGACCCGGGCTGCTACCATGAGGGCCTGGAAAAAGGATGTTCTCCAGGACGGAGTGGTATATAGCTATCGCCAGGGGACGGCAGTCGTTTCTGTTGCGCTTGTCAAAGGCCAGATCGCAAAACTCTCCCTTTCGCCGACCAGGAAGGTAATGGATCAGGCCGAGCACGTCCTGACGCGGGAGGGCGGTGAACAATGATGCTGCGCCAGACAGGGCTGCCGGTTTTGGGGCTGTTGTTCATGATTCTTGCCAGTGTCGGGTCGTGCAGCCCCCCCGTCCGGACGACAGTTGCGGGTGATGCCGGTGGGCGGGTTGTGAGTGCGGGTGAGCGCTGGCTGGTCGGGGTCTGGACCTGGGCGGAAGATTCACCCGGTGCTGCCCGCAGGTCTGTCGAGGCTGTCAGATACAAAGATGATGGCACACATACAAGGGGCACGCTTCGGGCGGGCCGGTATGTGGAGCAGCCCCATTTCGGATCGACACCGGGTTTTGTCAGCCGCTGGGAGTTAAAGGGAAACAGTCTCTACCTGTATCTTGACGGTGCCGAGGAGACGGTCAGTATCATCCGGGATGGAGAGGACGTGTTTCGGAGCGAGTTTTTTGATGGCACCACGAAATACGTCTTCTGGTATGTCAGGCAAAGCGGAATCAGATAGGACATCCTGTCATCCCTGCGGCCATGTCCCGCAGGGGCCATGTCCCGCAGGGGCCATGTCCCTTGAGAGACTCTTCGTCAGCGTATCCTCTGACGGCATGGTGGGGCTATTTTTTTACGGTCATGGCACTGCACACTCGAAACCTCCTCTCCTGCGGCCTTCCGGTCTGGCTTGCGTTCTCCCTGATTCTCTGGGGGGCAGGCTGTGCTCCGGCGGTTCGTCCCTTCGATGCACGCCCTTCCGTTGCATCGTTTGTACGCATGCTTTCCAACGAAGCCACGGGCGAAGGCCGGACGGCGCTGGCCAGGTCATGGATGGATGGAATCAGCAGGATTCCCTGGCCGCCCTATGAGGACGGGCATGTTCATTTTTTTCTCTGGGATGAAGACCATCAGCGCCGGACCTTGCCCGGGCTGGCGGTAGCCGCACATGCATGGCTTCCCCGGGCCGCTCCCTTTGTGCGCCTTGGGGGAACCCCGCTGCTCTACGCCCGGCTTGAAGCGGATCCTCTGGCTGACTTTGTGTACTGGATTTCGGATGGGGGGGGCTGGTACAGGGATCCGCATAATCCCCTGACTGCACCGGATCCCCTGCAGCAGCGTGCCTCAAGGGTGGATCTGGCAGGACGGGGTCGCCCGGCCTGGGCATCCCGGCCGCCCTTTATGCCCCGGGGGCGACTCGAAAGGACGGCATTGGGTGGTTCCTGGTTTGTTCGCCGTCCGGTCTGGCTGTATCACTCTCCTGCGAGTGCATCCAACAGGCTGGGTTGGGCCCAGGGAGAGATGAGCCGGCCAGACAGGGTGGACGGGGTGCTTGTTGTCGGGATCACACCGGATCCGGCTGACCATGTGCTGCTTGCCAATTGTCTGGACAGGGCGTTTTTCGGGAGCAGTGCCCGGATGGCTGTGGTCTGTCTTGAGACAACGCAGGCTGATGCGCCGGTGGGTGGATGGGGCTTTGCCGAGATTGCCAGCAGGGAAGCTGTCAGACTGGTCGTTTCTTCGGGAGGAACCAACTCGGGCCTGTGCATCGGCGTGGCAGCCACGGGGATGGATGCAGCCCACCTCCTGCACGCGATGTTGCGCAATGGTCCCATGGCGCAGCGGGTCTGGTGTGTGGCCCCCCGGACGGAGCGGCACGGTGCCATGCTTGAATATGCACTTCGCCAGCCCCTTCCCGAATTCCCGGGAGTGAGACTTCATCTGGCAGGACTGGATGGCGGAGGGGATTTTTGGGTGCGCTTGCGTGACGGGATACGTGGCCGCGGCGCCCGCATTGAGTCCGAAAATCCCGCCCTGGCAGGCCTCGCCTCCGGGCAGCCTGATGTGCGGCGGACAGCACTGTATTCGATAGTACGGGACTGGCTGGGGGAGTGATGGCAGTTGCGGAATGCGCCGCAGGCTGCACTTCCTTCGGGCCACCTCAAGTCCGTTTTGCATGCCTGCGCCGCGGATCGCGCCTCCCCCTCGTGCTGCATGCCTGCCCTGTTCAGCCGTCGTCCCCAACCGTGCCCCCAAGGACACGGTTGGGAGGGCCGGGAACGTGACTGCGGAGAGGGCCTGTGCACACTGTGCCGATAGCGGAGACGGATTGGCGCTCCGTGTTCAGGCTTGCGCGGTGAATCCGCGAAGATTATTGCAGGTGCTTGAACTGCCCTGCCGGGTACGGTTTGGATGCGATCCGCTGAACCTCGGGCCAGAGGAGCCAGTCGAGCAGGTCGGAGGTAAAGTGCCAGTTGCTGATGCGGGACTGGGCCAGTTCGTTGGCGATGAAGTCGCAGTCCCCGATAAAGACGGCAACGGGGCGGGATTGCCTGTCCGCTGTCCTGACAGCAAAGCCAAGCTGGAGCGGCCCGGGGACATCCTTGCCGGCCTCATACTCGAATTCGTCCGGCTTGTCCTTGTCAAATTCGGTTTCGCCCCATCCATTGGATGAGCTGGAGACAATCGAAAAGGATTCGAAATTCGTTGGCTTTGCCTGCATGGGAACAAAGCCGGCGGCTTCGGCAATCAGCACCCTGAAATTCGGCCTGCGATAGAAGTGCCGGACGGCATCGTGATCGTAGAGGATTGATTCAATCCAGCGCGCACCCCTGAAGGAGTCCTTGTTGGCAGGATCAACCACGGTGACATTGGCATGGGCGAATCCGAACCGGGCGGCAAGCTGTGTCCCCCAGGGGGTAAGCGGTGTGTCCATCAAAAAGAGGGCCCGGGCCTTTCCCTGCTGGAGCTGTTCCATCAGGGCAATGTCCAGGTTGGCGGGGATTCCCTGCCGTGGGTCGGCAAAGACGAGGATTGTCTCCGGGCGGGGGGCCTGATTGGTATTGGTGCTGTCTGTCTCCAGGGCGGTGGTCAGGGGGACGTTTTTCAGGACATAGCCGGAGTTGGACAGTGTTGTCACAAATTTTGTGATGGCGGCAGTTTTGGCGCCGCTCATCTCGCGGGAATCAAGGCCAGAGACAAACTGCATGTCCACCGGCTTCCCGGCCACTCTCAGCAGGGCCGCAACCAGCTTGCGCTCCGCCATCAGTACCCGGGATGTCTTTCCTTCGGCTGGTCCTTCGTCCTGGTAGAGATCGGACACCTGAAGTACGGCCCGCCTGTTGCCGTTTTCGATGACAATGTGGGGGGTGCGGGTGACACCATAGCTGGCAGCCAGTCCGCGGTCCACATCCGGATCGAGCCAGGTAAAGGAAACCTGTCTGGGAATGCAGGCTGCCAGCTCCCGCAGGACATGCATGACCGGGTCGTCGGCAAACCGGCCGAAGAGCAGAATCTCGACCTTGTTGGTGATCCCTTCGACGAGTGTACGGGAGGTTTGCGAAAGACTGACCAGATCCAGCCAGGGGCTGCTGTCCCGGACCGGCTGAGACGAAAAGACGATGTCATACAGCATCCACATGAATTCCTTGCCACCGGGAGCATACTGTCTGGTGAATCTGGCGATAAACCCCTTGCTGGTTGTTCCTCCCTGGCGTGCTTCCTCGACGATCGTGCCGCTGATGGTCAGCCGGCTGTCCTTTTCGGAAACATTCCAGCCTTCAATGGAGTGGGACTTGATCTTTTCGGAAAGCCGTGTCTTGGCGTTGTAGACCGGCAGGCGCTTGTTTTTGACATCTTCGCCAAAAAATGGCAGCATGCGGGCCTGCAGGATGTCGCTGCGCTTCTCGCCATACAGCGAGTCGAAGTATCCCGAAACAAGATTTTCCTCGGGACTGGATGAACAGGCGGACAGAATTGCCACAAGCAGGGCCAGGATACAAAAATACTTTTTCATGAGAAGCCTCCAGCAACAACCACATCTGTTTTGGGAACATCGTCCGATCAGTATAGCAGAGAATACCCTCGTGTGGGGGAAGAAAAGCGTACGGAGTGGCTGGAAGCGGGCCTGTCAGTGGACGGCGATACTGGCCGGTTGCAGGGGGAATATCCTTGTGCGTTGTTGTGGCCACCGGGTACATGTGACTCGGAATGACCCGACTGTCTGTGCTGCTTAATAGGACTCGAAACGGCTTTTCTTGTTTGTGTCGAGGAGGCTGTAGACGTAGTCCTGAAGCTGTTTGCGCATTTCGTTCGATATCTCTTCAAACTGCAGGCCGATTTTACGACCCTGCACGCTTCGAACGACACACCAGATATCAAGATTGACATTGCGCACGGGAGATGCCTTGACGCGGATCAGGTCCCCTTCAAGGAGGATCTGGTTGGCCTCGATAGCGATCCCTCCCTCCGAAAAGTCAATTACGGTGCATTCACCCTTGTTGTTCTTGTACTGGTATTCTGCCGGGATCGCCACCGTGATTCGGGTCATGCGCTGTTGTTGTTGTGGGCTCATTGGCTTCCTGTCTTTGCGTATCCCGCCGCTTTGCGGGAGTGTTTCATCATACGCCGACGATTCTCTTCTGGCGATACACTCAAATATAGCCCATTAATCCCGCCAGTCCAGTAATCCTGTCTTGCAGTCACCTTTCGCTTGTTGTATCATCTGTCCGTGACTGTATCCCGTGGTCATGGATACAGCAGGAGGCAGAGTGATGGGGAGTCTCGCGTTTAGCGTCAAAAGTGAAGGTGGTGTGACCATTCTTGGCATTGGCGGGGTGATCGATACCGGGGTGGCCCCCCAGTTTGAGATCGAAATGAAAAAAGCTGTTGCCGGCGGGGGGCGGTTCGTGGGCGATTGCTCGCAGCTTGAACACATTACCTCAGCCGGAATCGGGGTTCTGATTGCCATGAAAAACACAATTCAGGCTGCGGGCGGGACCTTTGTCATGTCTGCGGTCAGTGACAAGATAATGAAGGTATTTACCATGCTCAACCTCGACAAGCTGGTCAGGATATACCCGACCGTCGGGGAAGCCGTCAAGGCTGTCTGACATGGCCGGACCAGGTGCCTTGCGTCTGGTCGTGCCCGGGACCGTGGATTATCTGGACCGGATCCGGGCATTTGTGGGAAATGCAGCCGGCGGGTACGGATTTGACAGTGCTGCGGTCGATGAGATCGTCCTTGCGCTGGACGAGGCGGTTGCCAACGTGGTTGAGCATGCCTACGAGGGAAGCGAGCTGCCCGATGAAGAGCGGACGATCGAGCTTGAGATTACAGGCGATGGATGCAGCATGAGGTTTTGCCTCAGGGATCACGGAATCCCGTTTGACCCGCGGACTGCGGTTGAAGTGGATCTTGAGAAGCACCTTGCTTCAGGCAGTCAGGATGGCCTGGGTGTCCACCTGATACGAAGGCTGATGGACAGGATTCGCTGGCGCCGGCTGCCTGACGGAAACGAGCTTATTCTTGAGAAGGACCGGGTATCCGCCCGGGAAGATCACCAGCCGTGATGGTTCGGGCCAGGAGCCTGATGGATTGCCGCAGCCGGGCAGCATCCTCGTACTGCTCGGTGCAGATGGCCATGAATTTTCTGAAGTACAGGCTGGAAAGTTCGTCGATCCTGTTGTCCGGATTGCT